>JAQYOU010000068.1 GCA_028727105.1 bacterium | reverse complement strand
ACTTGGAAAATCTAAGTACCGACGTTTTTCGAGGGTCTTACATTGGAAATCATTCTCCGACACCCTCACGTTTCATCAATCCTAAGAAAAAAACATGCTACACGTACTTCTCCTTAAGTGCAAATTCTGATCAAAAAGCTCTCTTCGCCATTCGATTCATGAATCAGGCCAGCAGCTTCTGCACCAGCTTTACGCAGCTCGCTGCGTCCGCGGAATAGCCGTCTGCACCGATCTCCTGGGCAAAGCTCTCTGTGATGCAGGCACCGCCGATAATGATCTTACTGGTGCAGCCTTTTTCTTTCGCCAGCTCTACCACATCCTTCATACGCATCATCGTTGTTGTCATGAGTGCAGAAAGTCCGATGATCTGTGCGTTTTGCTCCATTGCGACTGCAATGATCGTCTCTGCTGCCACATCCTTTCCAAGATCGATCACGTTGTAGCCATAGTTTTTCAACATGAGGACCACCAGATTTTTTCCGATATCGTGGATATCCCCCTCCACAGTCGCGATCACGATGGTGGCAGTCTCACCTTCCCCTTCGCCGCGGGCAAGCAGCGGCTCTAAATGCTCGATCGCTGTCTGCATCGCGCTGGCGGAAGCGATCAGCTGGGGCAGGAAATAGATCTGCTTTTCAAATTTATCACCTACATCGTTGATGGCAGGGATCAGCTTTTCGCTGATGATGTCGCCGGGCTGTTCTCCTGCTGCCAGCGCTTCTTTGACCTTTTCCACGATGTGCTTCTTATCTCCCTTTAAGACGCAGGAAAAGATCGCATCTGCTTCGTTTTCGGACACGTTTTCCTGTACAAATGCTTTTTTCTTCACCGGCTGTGAAACAGCCTCTTTTTCGGCAAGATGCTTCTCATACACCTGCATGCGGTTGATGTAGCGGATATCGCTGTCCGGCTTATGCAAAAGCATATCGGAAGCAAAGGCTGCATTCATAAGCAGATCCTGTGACGGGTTTGCGATGGCCATGGTCAGTCCGTTCTGGATCGCCATCGTGAGAAATGCCGTATTTACAAAGGGACGGTTGGGCAGTCCGAAGGAGATGTTTGACAATCCGCAGATCGTTGCCAGTCCCAGCTCCTTGCGGCAGTAACGGATCGTGTCAAAGCACTCCAGCGCCGCATCGGGATTTGCTCCCACGGTGGCCGTCAGACCATCCACTACAATGTCCTCCTTTGTGAATCCAAGTGCATAAGCACGTTCTAAGATTGTGCGTACGATCCCGCGTTTTTCCTCCACCGTCGCGGGAATTCCTTCGTCAGACAGCGGCAGTAAGATGAACATGGCACCATACTTTGCCACGATCGGAAGCAGACGATCGATCTTTTCACTTTCCAGCGACACCGAGTTGATCAGCGCACGTCCGGGATAGATCCTGAGTGCCGCCTCCAGCACATCCACATTGCTGGAGTCCAGACAAAGAGGCAGACTGCTGGCGGTGGTAAGCTCTTCAATCGCTGCCAGCATCATCTCCTTTTCGTCAATGCCGTTCATACCCATGTTCACATCCAGAATGGCTGCGCCGTTTTCCTCCTGTTCTTCTGCCATGCGGCATACCAGATCCAGGCTGCCCTCGCGAAGCTCTGCCTGCAAAGCCTTTTTTCCGGTGGGATTGATACGTTCTCCCACCACAAGAAATGATCCGTCCAGATCGATCTCAAGTACACTGCGCTCCGTTGCCAGCAGACGCTTCTTCTCTGATGAAACAGCAGGCGCTTCAAGCGCTTTCACCACATCCGCCAGCGCCCCGATATGCGCCGGTGTCGTTCCGCAGCAGCCGCCGACAACAGACGCTCCCGCCCGCACCAGTGCGGCTCCGGCTGATGCAAACTCCTCCGGTGTCATCCGGTAGACAGTCACACCGTCCTCCAGCTGGGGAAGGCCTGCATTGGGCTTTGCAAGGATCGGGATCGTAGCTGCCTCACGCATCTGTTCCACCGCCGCTACCATCTCCATAGGCCCTGTGGAACAGTTCAGGCCGACCACATCCGCCCCCAGGCTCTGCAGTACGACCATGGCCGTTTTTGCATCGGTTCCGTACAGTGTGCGCCCATCGGACTCATACGTCAGACTGGCCATCACCGGCAGATCACACACCTCGCGGATCGCGATCAGCGCCGCACGTGTCTCCTGCAGGCTCATCATCGTCTCCACCACAAACAGATCCACACCCGCATCCGCCAGCACCCGCGCCTGCTCCTTATAAACATCCACCAGCGTCTCAAAGGGCAGATCACCAATGGGAGCCAGTTGCTTTCCGGTCATGGTCAGATCTCCCGCCACCAGTGCACTGCTTCCTGCTACTGCTTCCTTAGAAAGAGCTACCAGCGCCCGGTTCATCTCCTCCAAACGGTCGGAAAGACCGTACTCCTCCAGCTTGATCCGGCTGGCGGTAAAGGTGGGCGCATACACGATGTCCGTGCCTGCAGCTACATACGCTTTCTGCAGATCGATCAGTGCCTGCGGATGCTCTAAGATCCATTTCTCCGGGCATACACCGGTGGGCATACCGGCCTTCTGCAGATTTGTTCCGGTCGCGCCATCCAGCACGATCACCCGGCTCTCTATCATCTCACGAAATTCTTTTCTTGTCATAGCCTCTCCTTTTTCACTTCAATCCGGCAATGATCTCACAGATCAGATCCGCCCGGTTAAAGGGTGTCATAAAGTAATATGCATCCGCAATATCCGATAGCTTTCCGGCAAGCTCCAGCGAGATCTCTACTGCAACTGCCTGAGCAGCCTCTCTCGTCATATCCGGGTCATACTTTGCAAGGATCTCCTCCGGAATATGGATGCCCGCCATCTCATTGTGCAAAAACATGGCATTTTTATAGCTTACAAGCGGCATGATCCCGCAGCAGATCTTTGTACGTCCTTCCAGCGCCTTTTGGATATAAGCGATGCGCTCCACATCCTCATCGGAATAAATGGGTTGTGTCAGGAAGTATTCACAGCCTGCTTCGATCTTTTTCTCCATCCGGCGGATGATGGCATCGGGGTTGGCACCGTGATAGTTTAATGCGCCTCCAAAGTGCAGGGGATCATCCGGATACAACTCTTCATTCATATGCGTGACGTATTCCATCAGACGGATGGAGTTCATGTCAAACACACCGGAAATGCTCCCTCTGGCATCCCGGGCCACCGGATCCCCGGTCACGATCAGAAGCTGCCTGATGTCATTCATGTGATCTCCCATCAGCATACCCCTCAGGCCAATGATATTCCGGTCACGACAGGCGATGTGCGGCATGACGGGAATGCCCACCTCACGGATCAGCTTTGCTGCCAGAGCCCCCGCATCCATACGCGCCCGCGCCATCGGTGAATCAGACAGTGTAAGCAGATCCGCTCCGGCAGCTGCCAGCTTTCCGGCTCCGGCCAGCACCTTTGAAATATCTCCGTTAAAAGGAGGATCCATCTCCACGATCACCGGCTTTTTTCCGTTTTTCAGCTTGTCCATGAATGCATCCGACTGCAAAGGTTTTCCGTCATCTCCCGAAAGCTTCTGCAGGTGAGCAGCAGGTACGGAAACGACTTGTCTGCTTCCGCGTGTAACGCCTTCCAGTGCCTGCTTCAGATCCCGGATATAACCCGGCGTTGTTCCACAGCAGCCGCCGATGATATCCACACCCAGCGCTGCGATCTCCACACTTTTTTTCACAAAGTACTGTTCGTTCTCCGTGTAGATGGTCCGTCCCCGAAGCGACAACGGATAACCGGCGTTTGGCAGTGCACTGAAAAACTTCCGACAATAGGGCGGCTGCGACTGTAACAGCTGCAGCAGATGTCCCGCCTCTACGCCGCAATTGTATCCGTAGGCATCAATGGAGTCTGCATCCGGCGCCGCCATGCTCTCATTGATCCTGCGCACAGAAAGCCCTGCCCGTGTATAGCCGCTCTTATCAAAGGTGAACTGCACCAGGACAAACGCCTCCGGGCAGCGCGCCTTCACATGATCCGCCAGCTGCTTCACATATTTGTCATCCCGCTGTGATTCAAAGACAAAAACCGTAGCTCCACAGTCCAGAAACACATCGCACATCTGACGATAGTCATCCAGTACCTCCGCTGTACTCTGCTCCTCCAGCTCGCCAATGGGGCCAAAATCTGCTGCGATATAAATGTCTTCCGCGCATCCGGTATCCTCCCGGAATTTGTCCACCGCAGTTTCTGCAATTGCATAACCCGCGCGCAATCCATCCAATCGTTTTTTCACGTCCGGAACAAACACCGGATCAGTTGCAAAGGTATTTGTCCGCAAAAGCCTCGCACCGGCATGCAGATACTCTAAATGAATGTCCCGGATCCGGTCCGGATGCAGCAGATTTTCCTCCTCCGGAAACAGAACCGTATCTCCGTACTTTTTCTCATAATACGTGCCCATCGCGCCGTCTGTGATCAGACGGCGCCCACGCAGATATTCCTGTAAGTTCATGTTTTCTCCCATTTCATTACTACTTCGGGCAGAAACGGATCCTTTTTCACCGTTTCCACGAATTCTTTTTATTTTACCCTTTCTTCAGAATTTTTACAAGTCGTTTTAGAGCCATCAGTGTATACTGTAATTCCGCTGCTGTTGTTTCCCTGCCCAGCGTGATGCGGATGCAGGAAAATGCCTGTGCATCCGAAAGTCCCACCGCCTTCAGCACATGAGAGGGCTCCGGCGATGCGCTGTTGCAGGCACTTCCGGCAGAAACACAGATCCCCTCCTCATCCAGAAGCAACACCAGATTGGACGCCTCGATTCCCTGAAAGCAGATGTTCAGATTGCCCGGCAGGCGGTGGGTAAGACTTCCCACCAGGTAGGCTCCCGGTATCCCGGTGCAGATATGATGGATCATCCGGTCACGCAGATACTGTTCACGCGCCGCAGTCTCTTCCATCCGGGCACAGCTGATCTCTGCCGCCTTTGCCATTCCAACGATCCCCGGCACATTTTCCGTTCCGGCGCGCCGTCCGCTCTCCTGTGCACCGCCATGGATCAGGCTTTCGGTGCGGAGCCCCTGTTTCATATAAAGAAAGCCGCAGCCCTTAGGCCCGTAAAACTTATGACTGCTGGCGCTGAGCATATGCACATTCCATCCCTCAATATCGATTGGGATCTGACCGTAGGCCTGCACCGCATCTGTGTGAAACAATACCCCGTGGCGTTTTGCGATCTCTCCGATCGCCTTCATGTCCTGAATGGTCCCGATCTCATTGTTGGCACACATCACGGAGATCAGCACTGTATCCGGACGGATGGCACGTTCGAGCTGCTCCATTGAAATACGCCCGTCGCGGTCAACCGGAAGCTCTGTGACCTCAAATCCTTTTTTTCTCAGATATCCGCATGTGTTTCCGATAGCGTGATGTTCGATCTTTGTGGTGATCATATGTCTGCCATAGCTGCTGTAGGCCTCCATGGTTGCCTTCAGCGCCCAGTTATCACTTTCTGTACCTCCCGATGTAAAATAGATCTCCGAGGGCTGCACCTGCAGCGTATCTGCGATCGTGCATCTGGCAGTTTCCACTGCTTCCCTGCTCTTTTTTCCGAATTCGTAAGGTGTAGACGCATTTCCATAACGCCTATTATAATATGGCTCCATGGCAGCCCTGGCCTCCGGTGCGATCGGTGTCGTGGCCGCATGATCCAGATAGATCATAATCCTTCTCCTTCCAAAAGCTGTTCTTTTCCATCCTGCCGGTCTGTCAGTTCTAAGGAAGCCGTCTGTTTCATACATTAAAGGAAAGCGATCTTTTTCAGGCGGCATACCTCATATGGACATCTCCCGTTTCAAAAAACACCCTCTCTTTACCGGTACGATCATTCTGACCGCCACCGGACTGGCCAGCAGAATCATAGGGTTCTTATATAGGATATTCCTCTCCCACACGATCGGTGCCAAAGGTCTTGGCATCTATCAGCTGGTATTTCCGATCCTGGCACTCTGTCTGGCGTTATGCACCGGAGGCATTCAGACTGCCATCTCAAAATTCACAGCCGAATCCGATGACCTTTCACCCTTCTGCTGTGGTTTTTGCATTTGCATAATAATGGCCGTCTGCTGTTCTTTTGGCATCTGCAAAAATGCCCCGTGGATCGCAGCACGCATCATCTCCGAGCCCGCCTGCGAGCCGCTGCTTCGGATCATCAGTCTTTCCCTTCCCTTTGCCTGTCTGCATGCCTGCTTTAACGGATATTACTACGGAAAAAACAAGACCGCGATCCCTGCGATCTCCCAGCTCTTTGAGCAGGTGATCCGGGTATTCTCGGTCTATCTGTTTTACCTGGTTCAATTGGAAAAGCAGGCAACCATGACGCCTGCCCTTGCAGTGTGGGGCACCGTCTGCGGTGAAGCTGCCGCTGCCCTGTTTTGTCTGACTACCTTTCATTTTCGCAGAATGCGTTTTTCCTTTTCCACTGCCAGAAAACTGGCAGCCTTTGCCACTCCCCTCACCGGAAGCCGCGTGATCTTAAATCTGTTTGCAAGTGCAGAAGCCATTCTGATCCCGCAGGCACTGACTTCCTTTGGTTATGACCGCACGCAGGCGCTCTCTGTATTTGGAACACTGACCGGAATGGCAATGCCGGTGATCATGCTGCCCACCGTGCTGACCGGCTCACTTTCCGTGCTGCTGCTTCCCACCATTTCAGAAGCCGCCTCGAAAGGCGACCGGCGGCAGATCTCGCAGACCATCCGCCGCACCATCGAGCTGTGCGTCATCCTCGGACTGGGCTGCACCCTTGCCTTTCTGCTGTTTGGCCGGTTTGTGGGCGCTCTTTTGTTTGGCAGTGAGCTGGCCGGTTCCTTCATCGTAAGTCTCGGTTTTTTATGTCCGTTTTTGTTCCTGAGCGGTACCTTGAGCAGCATTCTGCACGGCCTGAACATGACGTTGTACACATTTCTTCTGAATATGACAGGCTGCGCACTGCGGCTGTCTGCCATTTACTTTCTGGTCCCCCGTTTGGGACTGTACACCTATCTGTGGAGTGCGCTGCTCAGCCAGATCCTTCAGGCTGGCGCTTATCTGTGGATCCTGTCCCGTGTGGGAAGACGCAGCAAGCAGCAGGCCGCGACGGTCTGATCCTTCTGTCATTCTGCCCGCAGCATAAGAAATGCACCCAGATTGCCTCTCCTGCCTTTGCTAAAGCGGTGCGAAAACAGATTATGTGGATTGCAGCAGGTACACAGATCCGTGATCTGCAGATGTTCCGGGCGAACACCCGCGTCAAGCATGACCCTTTTGTTCGCTTCCCAAAGATTCAGCCGGTAATGCCCTTCTCCCGCAGGGTATAACAGACGGTCGTCTGCACCCTCAAAGGTCTCTAAAAACTGCTCTGCCACATCATCGCTCACCTCATAGCATTCCTGGCAGATACTCGGTCCGATCCCGCAGAGAAGCTCCTCCGGACGGGTGCCAAAGGCGCCTTCCATCGCCCGGATCGTCACCGCTCCCATGCGCGCCACAGTTCCCCGCCAGCCGGAGTGTGATAACCCGATGGCACGATGAACCGGATCCACAAAATAGAGCGGCACACAGTCCGCATAAAAGGTGCCCAAAAGAATACCCGGTTCGTCGGTGATCAGTCCGTCTACATCACTCCAGGGCAGGGGCCGCGTCACGCCGACCCCGCCGTCAGCAGCATACACTCTGCGCACATTTGTTGTATGAGTCTGCATCGAGCAGACGATCTGATCCGGTGACACCCCAAAGGCCTCTGCCACGCGGCGAAAGTTTTCCCGTACAGACCATTCATCATCCCCTCTGGTAAAGCTTAAGTTCAGGCTGCTCCACTCGCCTTCGCTCACGCCGCCTGCCCGGGTCGTAAAACCATGCTGTACACCGTCACACCGGGACAAAAGCGGAAACGAGAGAAGCGGCAATACCTCCCCACAGGCAAGCGCTATCCCCTGTTCCCTGAGTACCGGCGATTTCTCTGCCGCTTTGTTCATTCCGTTCCCCGGTTCTATGTTTGCATCTTTTTCCCATGAACGCTTCCATGAGATCAACTGATCACTGTTTTTCATCCTGTCTCCCTATCTATCCACAGAATTCAAATGCGTTCTGATAAAGTGACACGGAAAAATCCTTTTCTCCGAACAAAGCCACTACATCAAAACGCACCGGTGTTGACTCCCCATATCCAAACCGCCGCAGATAATAGAGCGCCACACGGGAGATCACCCGCTGCTTGCGCCAGTCTACCGCTTCCTCCGGCAGTCCGTTCACATTGTGGCTTCGATACTTCACCTCAATAAATACAAGATATCCGTCCTCCCGCGCCACAATGTCGATCTCTCCGATGCGGCAGCGAAAGTTGCGCTCCAAAATCCTGTACCCGTTTTTTTCCAGCCACTCACAGACAAACGCTTCCTTGTCTGCTCCGATCTGTCTTTTATTGATCTGCAAAAATGCCTCCTTCTGTTATCTGCCTAATTTTGCCCGTATCTTGTCCATATCATTGACAAAAACGAGGATCTCCGCCACCACCTCATATAATTCCGGCGGGATCATATCGCCGATCTCCAGCCGCGAGAGGGTATCCGCCAGCTTATCATCCTTATAAGTCGGCACATCTGCTTCCTTCGCCGTCTCTATGATGCGCTCAGCGATCGCGCCCTTTCCGGTGGCAAGGATCTTCGGTGCCGCATCTCCCGGCATGTAAGAAAGTGCGACTGCTGTTTTTGCTTTTTCACCGGTCTGCTTTTTCAGTCCGTCTGCCATGTCTGCCTCCTCCCACTGTTCCTCCTACGCCCGCACATCAAAGGAATACCGGTGCACAACGCCTGCGCTGCCGCCTCCCGGAAGATCCTTTTTCAAAAAGTCCTCCACAAAATCCATCTTCTTTTCTTCACTGCTCACCGTGATCGTTGTGTTGTAACCCAGCGCTGTCAGCTTTGCATCCAGGATCGGCAGATATTTCTGCACCAGATCAAAGCTTGCATCATCCGAAAAAGAAAAATTGGTATCGACTGCCTTTCCTTTCATTTTTACATAGACATCCGTAGCGCCCAGATGCTCCATATCCAGATGCAAAAATGCAGACAGTTCTCCGTTTTCCTCCCTGGGTCTGCGCTTATTCGTATACACATACAGGTCACCGTTTGCGTTCTGCCCGTTCAGCTTCAGCGGGATCTGCACGTAATTATAGATCTGGTTGACCTCATTCATGAACGCCACATTTCCCCGGATCTGTTCGGTACTTCGCGCAAGAGGCGACTGTTCATTTCCTGTGGCCTTTAGGATCTTTTCGATCTGATCCATCTGCCGGTTCAACCGCTCATACAGCTGTGAAAGCTTGTCTCCCTTCTTCAGGTCCTGCGGCTGAACAAGCCACTGTTCCTCCATGACACGGTTCAAGACCGCCCGGTAGCCCTTTTGCGAAAACAGCTCCTTCAGATCATCCGTTTCCAACGACGCCTGCGCGGCAACCAGCTCACGATCCAGGATGCCCAGCAGCTGTCTGGCGGTCAGATCACGGCTTAACATGCCATCATCATCAAACACCGACTCATTGTCAGCCAGATCTCCGATACTGCGGAGCACATCGGAGAACGCTTCCCTCGTCTGTTCGTCCAAAAATGCCCCCAGCTGGTTTTGCGAAAACACCGGCTGAAAGGTCTCCTGCACCTCCGCCTCATCCACCGCAGCCGCAGAGACAAACAGTCCCTCCCGGACATCATTCCCATCTTCCATCATATCCAGAGGCGGCAGTGCCACCTGCCCCGGCGCAGCCGCTGAAGAGGGTATTTGCTGCCCCTCCAAAAGCTCCGGCAGCTGACCGGCAGTCTCCGGCTCCAGTCCTTCTGTCAGGATCCCGATCAGCTCTGTGTTCATCTGTACCAGATGCGCCACATCCGATGTCTGAGACTCCAAAAACTGCGGCAATTGTTCCATAAATTCGTCCATCTGTCCAAGCAGCATGTGAGTATCGTTCCGGTAGTTTTCAAACTGGGCAGCCAGCTGCGGAGTCACCGGCAGATCCAGATGGGTCATCTGCACAAGGGTCTGCATACTGACCGTATCATTGGCAACAGCCACACGATGCATCTCCAAAAGCGCATCCGCATGGATGGGCATCTGCTCCTTCATCATGGAATTCACCATTTCCAGATTACGTTCATTGGTAGGAAGGCCGGCAGCCTCCAGCGCACGCACCAGCGTCGGGTTTGCCGAACCGCCGCCCATATACGGACGGATCGCTACCGTTCCTCCCTCATTGGACTTCACCTGAAAAAACATGGATTGTCCCTGAACAAGCTTTAACGCATGGTTATCCAGCCTGGCATGGATATTCTGACCGTTTTCCAGGCTTAAGATCACATTGGAGCCCCTGACATAGGACACGTTTCCCTCAAAGATACTGCCCGGCGCCAGCTCCTTCACAGAGGCCGTCAGACTGGTCACCGCTGTAGAAGGAACCGGTGTTCCGACTGCCTGTCCTGCATTCTTATTATACTGTCCGACATAGGAAATCTGCATATTTCTTACCTCGCAATACAAAAAAGCCGTTCTATGGACCGCCGCTTCTTACACTTCTTACGATTCCGGATCACCGATAAATTTTCCGATAAATGACCTTCTGTGGATCGGTGTAGGTCCAAGCTCCTTCAATGCTGCAATGTGAGCCGCGGATCCGTATCCCTTGTTATCCGCAAAACCATAACCCGGATACTCCTTGTCATAATCCACCATCATCCGGTCCCTGGTCACCTTGGCAATGATGCTGGCTGCACCGATGGAGATGCTCTTTGCATCTCCCTTGATGATGGGAACCTGGGGAATATCCACCTGGGGGATCGTCACTGCATCATTTAATAATATATCGGGCGTTACCTTCAGATGCTGAATAGCATCCCGCATGGCTTCGTAGGTTGCCTGCAGGATATTGATCTCATCGATCCGCGCGGGTGAGGCCTGCCCGATACCCACCGCGATGGCCTGCTCCATGATCACATCGTAGAGCTCTTCCCGCTTTGCGGCAGAAAGCTTTTTGGAGTCATTGATATAAAGAATCTCACAATTTTTCGGCAAAATGACGGCTCCTGCCACCACCGGCCCCGCCAGCGGTCCTCTTCCAACCTCATCAATGCCACAGATAAACGCTGCATCCGGATATTTGCGCTCATACTCCTGCAATGCATAGATCCGTTTTTTCTCATCCTCCAGCTTCTGCAGGCGTTTTTTTGCCTGCTCCACCAGCTTTTGCACACCGGCGCGCGCATCCGCTTCGTACGTCTCAACAAAAAAAGGCAGAGAGGTATCCTCTGCTGCCCGTAGTTCTTCCCTGATCAACCCGATCTTTTTTTCTGTCGTCATCTGTCTTCACCTGCAGCTGTGCCTCATGGTTCCCGACACACAGCCCCTTTATGCTAGTTATCTTTTGTGTGCCCTTACCTGACCAGTCCGAAATTCGGTCGGATCCGCAGCCACACATGCCCCCTGATCTGATCCTTTGAGACAGCAGCCACATCCGGATCACGACTGTCACTGCTATTGTTCCGGTTATCACCCAGCACAAAATATTCATCGTCACCCAAAGTGATCCCCTCCTCTGCAATACCGGGATCTTCGATCACTTCTTTTCCGTAATCTTCCTCCAAAAGATTCCCGTCGATGTAGATCCTGCCCTCCGGATCGATCATCACTGTTTCACCCGGAAGTCCGATCACGCGTTTGATATAATCGGTATCGGTATCATATGCATACTTGAATACGAGCACATCAAACCGATCCAGACCTTTCAATCGATACGTCAATTTATTGATCAGTACCCGGTCATGATCCTCCAGCGTATCATTCATGGAGGGACCGTCTACCTCCACCTGTCCCACCACAAAGCGCCCCAACAGAAATGCCGTTCCAAAGATCAGCAAAATATAAAGCGCCAGACCCAGCAGACTTTTGGCTATGTTTTTCATACGTCATATTCCTCCGGTTTTTCCAGTGTGATGCGACCGATCGTTCCCGAGCGGAACTCTTCCAGAACAAGTGCTGCCGCCTTGGAAAGATCCGGTTCACCGCCCTTTTTGATACATGCGCGGTTGGCCGCGATCCCTTCCAGAACCTTCAGCGGATCTTCGCAGCTTTCCAGTCCGTAGCGCTCACATAACGCCTCCGGGTAATCCTTCTGCAGATACTTGATCAGCTCCAGACTCATCTCATCGATGTTTAAGATCTCATCCTTGATGGATCCGATCAGCGCCAGCTTCAGTCCTACACTCTGATCCTCAAATTTCGGCCAGAGGATTCCCGGTGTATCCAAAAGCTCTACGCTTTTATTCAGACGGATCCACTGCTTTCCTTTTGTGACACCAGGCTTATTTCCCGTTTTTGCACAGGCCTTTCCGGCGAAGGAATTGATAAAGGTAGATTTTCCTACATTCGGAATTCCGACCACCATCGCCCGCACCGGACGGTTTTTGATCCCGCGGCGCCTGTCGCGCTCGATCTTCTCTTTGCACGCATCCAGGATCACGCTGTTCACCGGCTTGATCTGTGCCTTACTTCTGGCATCCATGCGCACCACAAAATAACCCTTTTTCTCAAAAAAAGCCATCCATGCCTGATTCACGCGCTCATCCGCAAGATCTGCCTTGTTCAAAAGGATCAGCCGCGCTTTGTTTTTTCCAAGCTCGTCAATATCCGGATTCCGGCTGCTCATGGGGATGCGCGCATCCACCAGCTCGATCACCAGATCCACCAGCTTGATATCCTCCTGCATCTGTCTTTTTGCCTTGGTCATATGACCGGGGTACCATTGAAACTGCATATGTTTTTTTTACTCCTGTTTTTATTCTACAAATCCTGCATCGGAAAACGGCAGGATCTTAAACCAGGCCTTTCCGATGATATATTCAGACTTTACATTTCCGATATTGGCAAAACGGCTGTCCTCACTTCCGCCCGGATTATCACCTATGACAAAGCACTCGTCCGCCGCCAGCCTGATCTTTTCCGCCGCCACGCCGGGATCAGCGATCGCAGCGGAAAAGTAATCCTTATCCAGCGGCACCTCGTTCACATAGATCACCCCATCAATGATCTGGATCGTGTCACCTCCCGCTGCCACGACACGCTTGATGTAATAATGGGATTTCTCATTTCCATTCGGTAAAAAAACGATAACATCTCCGATCTTCGGCTTCTTCACCTTATAGATAAACCGGTTGATCAGCACCTGATCTCCGTCCTGAAGCTGCTCACTCATGGACTGCCCTACCACCGTTGTCCGCACACCGACAAAATACACACACACGCCCGCAAGGGCTACGGCGATCGCGATCTCCAGTATCCACACCGCGATCTCGCGAAGCAGCGGGATATTCAATTCCCGTTTCTTTTTTCTAAAATTTAAACCTCTGCTGCGCCGTGCCATATCGTTCCTCCTGACTCATTTTCATCTATTGTAGCACAAGATGAAAAAAGGGACAAATACCTTTGTACTTGTCCCTCCGCCTTTTACACAGTTTTATTTAACCAGCTCTTTCACCTTTGCTGACTTACCTACGCGGCCACGTAAGTAGTTCAGTTTTGCACGACGTACTTTACCACGACGAACAACCTCGATCTTCTCTACGTTGGGAGAATGTAACGGCCAGGTCTTCTCTACGCCAACACCGTTAGATAACTTTCTGACTGTGAAAGTCTCACGGCTGCTGCTTCCCTGTCTCTTTAATACGGTACCCTCGAATACCTGGATACGCTCACGGTTTCCCTCGATGATCTTTCCGTAAACCTTTACGGTATCACCTACGCAAAACTCAGGGATCTGCTCTTTCATCTGAGCTGACTCAATGTTCTTGATGATTTCTGTGTTATTCATTTTGTGACCTCCTATGATCTTGATGTTCTTGGACACTGCACCTTTTTTCCTGCAGACGCTATGCCTGCCTTTCAGTTCCAGAGGACCATCGCCTTTTTTCACAACAGCTAAATTTTATCAGATTGTGCAACGGTTTGCAAGTGGTTTTTTTGTATTTTTACGGTTCTTATCTGCTTTTCATGCGCTTTCTATGTCTTTTTTCATCTGCGCACGTCATCATACCCTTTTTCATACATCTCACAATATTCTGCGTACGTCATAGACAGCACCACCTTTCCATATTGTGATCCTATCATAAAGGATCAGGGCGCAGAGTGCTGTCGTTTTTTGTTGACATAATTATGAATTTTTTTCGCGCCACTGTACCAAAAAGGCCTGCTCCTTTGCCGTCAGCTGTGCCTGCTCCAAAAGATCCGGCCGACGCTCAGCCGTGCGAAGGATCGATTGTTCCCGGCGCCACGCGTCCACCTTTGCATGATCGCCGGACAGAAGGATCGCCGGTACTTTCTTTTCGTTCCACTCCTCCGGCCGGGAATACTGGGGATATTCCAGCAGGTTGCCCTCTAAGGATTCCGTGCTGCCGGACTCATCATTGGTGAGGACGCCCGGCACCATACGGCTGATGGCGTCCACCATGACCATCGCCGGAAGCTCGCCGCCTGTCAGCACATAGTCCCCGATGGATACATAGTCTGTCACGATCTCCTCCAGCACGCGCTCATCAATACCCTCGTAATGTCCGCAGAGCAGGATCAGGTCTTTCTCCAGCGCCAGTTCCTTTGCCTGCGGCTGTGAGAAAACGCTTCCCTGAGGAGTCAGATAAACCGTGCGCGGCTTGTATCCGATCCGTTCTACGACTGATCTCCAGGCATCATACACCGGCTGTGCCTGCATGACCATGCCTGCGCCGCCCCCATAAGGGTAATCATCCACTTTTTTATGTTTGTCCAATGTATAATCGCGGATATTGATGCAGTTGATCGTCACCAGCCCTTTGTCAGCCGCACGACCAATGATACTGGTGTTCAAGCCCTGTGCCACCATATCCGGAAATAATGTCAAAATATGAAAATTCATCCTACTATCCTTTTCGTTTCCATTCTGAATTGATATTTTTCAGTATCGCATCCAATACCTTGACATGGCAGAATGTTTTCCTACTTGTTCAGATCACGCAGTCCGGGAAGCAGATGAAGGATCACATAGCCACCCTCCACATTGACCTCCTGCACACAGTCATGGATGGCAGGCACCAACAGTTCCCCACCGTCTGCACCTTTGATCACATAGACATCATTGGCACCGGTGGTGAGCACATCGGACAAGGTGCCAAGCTCCTCACCCTCATCGGTTTTCGCGGTCAGACCGATGAGATCAGCAACAAAGTACTCATCCTCTTCCAGCTCCACCGCATGTTCACGGGTCACGTAGAGATTACATTTTTTGTACTGTTCCATGTCGTTGATATTGTCATAATTCTTGAATTTCACGATGACGAGATTTTTAAAATAACGGACACGCTCCACCTCCAGATGAAGGTATGTTCCTTCTTTTGTGAGCAGTTCTACTTCCTCCAGATCATCGTAACGTGACGGATCATCCGTGGTCGGAAATACTTTCACCTCACCACGCAGTCCATGTGTATCTAAAATTGCACCAACCTGCAATAAATCTTCCATATCGTTTCCTTTCTCTGATCACCTTTGTCGTGCGGGAGACAAAGCTCCCTACACGATAAAAGAAAACGCATACTCTGTAAGTATGCGTATCCTCATGGCTACTGCATGATATCCACAATAACCTTCTTTTCACTTTTTGAGGCTGCCGCCTTCACAACAGAACGGATTGCTTTCGCAATACGACCCTGCTTACCGATCACCTTCCCCATATCGGACTGTGCAACTCGAAGCTCCACAACGATAGACTTATCAGTTTCTGTCTCAGTGACCGTAACCTGATCCGGGTAATCGACCAAGGCTTTTGCGATGACTTCCACTAATTCCTTCATAGGTCTACCTCACTTATTTCTCGATGCCAGCTAACTTGAAAATCTTTGCAACAGTCTCGGTAGGCTGAGCGCCGTTTGCTAACCACTTCTTAGCTGCCTCTGCATCTACGTGATACTCGCTGGGATCCTTTGTGGGATCGTAAGTTCCAATCTCATCGATGCTCTGACCGTTACGAGCGGTTCTGGAGTCTGCAACAACGATTCTATAGAAAGGAGCCTTCTTCTGTCCTAATCTCTTTAATCTGATCTTTACTGCCATTTCATTTCACCTCCTTGGATTTTTTACATTTTATCTATGGTTAAAACGGGAACTTAAATCTTCCCATTTTACCGCCTCTGCCCTTCATCATTCCCGGCATCTGCTTCATCATCTTACGCGCCTGCTCAAACTGCTTGACCAGACGGTTGACTTCTGAGATATCGACACCTGCACCGTTTGCGATACGCCGTTTCCTGCTGGGATTCAACACATTCGGATTCGCACGCTCCTGCGGCGTCATGGAATAAATGATTGCTTCGATGCGCGCCATCTTTTTCTCATCCATGGCATTTTCAATCTCTGCCAATTGCGCGCCGCCCATACCCGGCATCATGCCAAGTACACTGGTGAGTCCACCCATTTTTTTCATCTGGTTCATGGATTCCAGATAATCATCAAAGGAAAACTCCGCCTTTTTGAGACGCTGTTCCATCTCCTTTGCCTTGCTGTCATCCAGCTCTGCCTGAGCCTTCTCGATCAGCGTGAGCACATCTCCCATTCCCAGAATACGGGATGCCATTCGATCCGGATAAAACTGCTCCAGATCAGAGAGCTTTTCTCCCATGCCAACGTAAAGGATCGGTTTACCGGTCACTGCGCGGATGGAAAGCGCCGCACCGCCTCTGGTGTCACCGTCCAGCTTTGTCAGGATCACACCGTCAATACCGATGGTCTCGTCAAAGGTCTTCGCCACATTGACCGCATCCTGTCCAGTCATGGCATCCACCACAAGGATCGTCTGTGCCACATCCACCTGCTCCTTGATGGAGACAAGCTCTGCCATCATGTCCTCATCCACATGAAGACGTCCGGCTGTATCTAAGATGACTAGATTAAAGTCATTCTTATGCGCATGCTCGATCGCTGCCTTTGCAATGTCCACCGGAGAATTTTTATCTCCCATGGAAAAGACTTCGACGCCCTGCTTCTCACCGTTGATCTGCAGCTGTTCGATCGCCGCGGGACGGTATACATCACAGGCCACGAGCAGCGGCTTTTTGCCCTTCTGCTTGAACTTGCCCGCAAGCTTTGCAGTCGTTGTCGTCTTACCTGCTCCCTGAAGACCCGCCATCATGATAACGGTCGTCTCCTTGCCGGGGCGAAGCGCGATCTCTGTCGTCTCAGAACCCATCAGGGCGGTCATCTCTTCGTTTACGATCTTGATGACCATCTGTCCGGGATTCAAGCCGTTCATCACGTCGGAGCCAATTGCCCGCTCCTGCACAGTTTTGGTAAACTGCTTCACGACTTTAAAATTAACATCTGCCTCCAGAAGTGCCATCTTGACTTCCTTTAAGGCGACCTTTACGTCCTCCTCCGTCAAACGGCCCTTGCTTCGAAGATTCTTGAACACATTTTGAAGTTTTTCTGATAAACCGTCAAATGCCATACGTTACAATTCCTTTATAATCTCATCGGAAAGCTGCCGGATCTTTGTAAGCAGCTGTTCCTCGCGGCTCTTCTCGTAATCCTCTGCGCATTTTTGTATGCTTACTACCTTTTCCCGCAGATCTAAGAAGCGCTCCATAAGATGCAGTTTGTTCTCGTATTCCTCCAGTTTTTTCGTCGAGCGCCTGATCATGTCATGCACAGCCTGTCTGGAAATATCCTGATCCTCGGCGATCTCCCCGAGGGAGAGATCATCAAACACAAAGGCTTCAAAAATCCGCCGCTGATGCTCATTCAAAAGCTCACCGTAAAAGTCATAGAGGTATGTCTGCCTTACCTTTGGTTCCATCTCTGATGCCATAAAAATCACACCTTTTCTCTCAAACCTTTGCTATCATACTACAAAGAAAACAAGGTGTCAAGTATTTTTTCTTTACAGTTTTTAAGATTGAAAAGTTATTTCCTGTCTCAGCCAATGTCTGTATATAAGATGCTCCCTATTTCTTTGTGTGCGATTTCTTGCCAATAACCAGATCATAACTCTCTGCGACCATCCTCCGGATCTCTTCATCCGGTATCGTTCCGTCCAGTATGATGGAATTCCAGTGCTCCTTATTCTGATGATATCCCGGTAAAACAGACGGATATGCCGCCCGCCAAAAGTCACGCCACTCCGGATCCACCTTTACATTGACCCATATCTGCCCGTCCCGCTCATAAGTCCATGCGAATGCCTTTTTGTTTTTCAGGCATCGGAGCAGGATCCAGTTGTCATCATGAAAGGGTGCATCCATATATACATCCGGCAATGTCATTCCGTAATCTAAAATTTCTTGTCGTTCCTTCATGAAAATGCCTCCAACTCATGATTCCCTATAATTTTCGATCAGTGCCTTCATTTCCTCGACCTGCGCATCTGTCAGCTTCTTTTTTCCGATAAATGCTGTGAGAAACTTCGGCAAGGATCCGCCAAAGGTATCCTCGACAAACTCACGGCTCTGTCTTCCATAAAATTCTTCCCGCGATATCTGCGCAGAAACTACCGCACGCTCATTTTTAAAGATTCCTTTGTCGCACAGCTTTTTGAGCATCGTATAGGTCGTGGATTTTTTCCAGTCAAATTCCTGTTCACAGATCTTCACAAGTTCTGTGGAGCCAACCGGTTCTCTGTCCCAGATCAGATCTGCAAACCGCTTTTCGCTGTTTGCAAGTTTATATTCTTTCATCACGTTATCCTTTCCACATAAAATATCTATTTGTGCCTTTTATTTTGTGTTTTTCATTGCACCAACGGATACTGGCGCTATCTCAGATTAGTGTAAGATCTGGAACGAATTCAGCGTATATATGAGTTCCGGCAGCAAGCCTTCCTCTGCCTCCGGGGAATATATGAGCCGGAGCACCCAGCTTACCGGGCCGTCAGCGATCACATAGAATTCTGTCGTTACATCCGCACCCGTCTCTTTCTCCGATAGTTTTACCGCTTCATAACCCTGTTGCTCCAGAACGACACGTTCCTCATTCACATTCGTGCCAAAATTCCACTTCTTTAATTCTGACACCGTGTCACTTTGTGTTCCGCCATTTTTCCAACAATCAAGCTGTGCACTCAGACCGCCTGCCTTTACAATGAACGAGGTCATTCCGCTTACTTCCTCCTTCTGCTCAAACCGATCCTTGTCATAATTGATGGCAAATCCCGGTGCTGCCGCGATACGGGACATCTCAATCTCCTGCTCCTGTCCCTCTATTTTAATTGATGCCAAAATTGTTGTTTCTACATTTGTAAATTGCGCAAAGGGCTTTGAATAATCCATTTGCCCGTAGCTGCACGGCTCGCCCTCTATGAATATCTGCGCGCGGTCACACTCCGGAAATGCCTCAAGAAACGTATTGACCGTACTCCCAACCATAAGATACTCTCCGGAACTGCCATACATCCCAAGCTGCTGCCCAAACGCATTGTTAAAATCAAGGATCATGCAGCCGTCCGAACCGATCTCCATGCGAAGCAGTATTGTATCTCCACCAAGCACCTGCGCTTCCTGCAGCTGTCCGATGATCTCACCCGCATTGATTTCGGAAACTGCAACCGTTTTGGAAAGCAGAAATTCTGCCGTATCATTTGCATAAAATACAGTCAGCGGTACACCATTATTCTGCTGTTCTCTCTCAGCCGCCAGCCTTTCCTGTTCTTCAGCAATTCGCTGCTGTTCTTCAACTTCCTGTCGCCGGTCTGCGGCAAGAAGATCCTCCTGCATCTGATCTTTTGCCTGCGCCTGTTCCTCACTGATCGCTGTCGGATCTGTTGCCTCAGCCCTATGATTATCTTCTTTCGGGTCTAACACAAGACCGATCAGCACTGCCACCAGCAGCATGACCACTATCACGCTCACCCAAAATGTCGGTTTTCTGTAATGTAATACATTCATAATTCGTTTTTTGATACCTCCTTCACCAAATGCCAGCGGACTCCCTTTCAAACCATGCTGCTCCTGCGCGAGAGAAAGCAGTGTCATGGAATAATCCTTTTTTGTCTCTCCGTCAAAGCTCCTGATCACTGACTCGTCACACGCCATCTCCATATCCTGACACATCAGATAAAAAGCCAGCCATACGAGGGGATGGAACCAGTAAATGCATGTCACGAGAAATGCCAGCTGCTTAACGAGATAATCTTTTCTTCGGACATGTGTTTTCTCGTGTGCAAGTACATAATTCTTTTCATTCTCACTTAGACCGGCGGGAAGATAAATGCGTGGCTCAAAAAATCCAAGGACAAAAGGTGTTCCCAGACTCTCTGACTCAAAAATCCGATATTTATTATCTTCGTCCATCAGTATTGCCCGATTCAGCCCCGTCTTCAATCGCATCAGAGAAGCGATATTATACAAAATGAGGAGCAACGCCACGGCAATCCAGATAAAAACTGCCACAGATATCATGGCCTGTGCCATATTCACAGACTCTGCCATTCTTGCATCTGCCGGAAGAGGAACAGCAGTATCCGCAACGGTTTCCACCACATGCCCGGCCTGTTCTGTACCGTTACTTATATTCGCGTGCGGCTGTACGCCTAATTTCTCCGGTATCACCTGCGATTGAACCCTCACAAGGCTAAAAACACTATTCACAGACACCGGACAGACCAGCCTGAAATATACGACGATCCATAAAATGTACGAGTATAATTTCGGGAGCCTTTTTATAAGCAACCGCAGCACAAGCACTACAAGAATACAATATCCGGCGGTCACGCTCATTTCCAGTATCTGTAAAAAAAGCTTCTCCATATGAATTCCTCCCTCATCTTTCTCAAATAGGTCTACTTATTATAGACCTTTTCTTCAGTCTATAACATATAGACCTTTTTGTCAATCACAATCGTTTTATCCCATTTATGTTTTTTTCTATCCCTTTACAGTTGACTTATTCTCATTTTGGCATTATATTCAAAACATGATGTGATGTAGGAAAGATTCGCAGACGTTTAAGCTTTGATGATTTGTAAAAACTACGATTCACTATCAAATCCTTATCGGTTTCGTACCATCTACAGAAGCCACAGACTAACACAGAAAGGAAGTGTATACGATGCCAGCAGCACAACCACAACTGCAGTTTATCAATCTGGAGCAGTATGAAGCTCTTCCTGAAAACAAAAGAGTGGAAGTCTTCGACGGTGTTGTCTATGATATGGCCAGTCCTTCACAGATACACCAGGCTGTCTCCATGGAACTATCGAACATCATTTACAACTACATCAAAGGTAAGAAAGGCTCCTGCCAATTGTTCAGCGCCCCGTTCGATGTAAAGCTGTCTGATCATCCCCTGACCATTGTTCAGCCTGACATCATGGTAATCTGTGACAAAGATAAACTGGATGGAAAAAGATGCAATGGCGCCCCTGATTTCATCATCGAAATTGTTTCCCCTGGCAATCCAACAGACGATTATATTCGAAAGCTCTACTACTACAAGAATTATGGAGTGCGTGAATACTGGATTGTTGACCCGAGAAGAAGAATCGTAACTGTAAATTACTTTGAGGGTAATATCGTAAGCGTTCAATATCCTTTTGACTCCATTATCAAGGTCAATATCTATGATGATCTGCTCATCAATTTTTCTGAGATTGCTGATATGATGAATATATAACCTTTGCACAGCTGCCGATGCGATGCTATCATTCCATTTGATTTCGGATGTTACAGACAAAAGACTCATGCTCATGCATGGGTCTTTTTATTTCCTTTGCAAAACCAAAGAGTCTCGCGTGCTCGCAAGGCCCTTGTCTCTATGCCCTCTAACGCCCGTAATCTAAAATTCCTTGCCGTTCTCTCATGAGAATACCTTACAGCTGCAATGCACTTATAAATAATTTATGCAACTGCATAAATCCTGTTCAATCCTCATCTTCATCCGGTTCGTCCTCGTCGAGTTCATCCTCGTTTTCATCCGGTTCGTTCTCATCGTCTTCCTCCTCGTCTTCGTCCGATTCATTCTCCTCAGCCTCATCCACGTCGTCTGTGTCCCGGTTCGCTGACACATTCTTTTTTGTATCTGTTTTTGTCGGACGCTGGTTAAAAGCCTCCTTTTCCTCCTCATCATCGTCTATGTCATCATCGGAGTCGTCCAAGTCATCGTCCTGATCATCATCCGGGTCATCCACGTCATCGTCGTCATCCCGATCATCATCCGGGTCATCCATGTCTTCGTCGTCATCCGGATCGTTCGCGTCATCATCATCCCGATCATCATCCGTATCATCAATATCGTTATCATCGTCGTCATCATCCGGATCGTCCGCGTCATCGTCGTCAGGCAGATCTTCCAGCTCATCGTAAAGATCATCCTCATCATCCAGGTCATCTCCCGTGCAATGTACATAGTTTTTGACATCCACGCCGGACTGCTTCAGATATCCGATCAGCTCATTCATAGGCAGCTTTGCCAGTTTCTCATAATCCAGATTCGGATTTTCTTTGGTCAGACGCTGTAACAAGAGTGCTTTTCCGGGGGTGATCTCATACTGCTTCGCCAATTGCTTCAGCTCATCCGTAGCAGCCACCGACTGATCCAGCACAGATCCGGAGCCAAGCAGCGATGCAAGATCCGCATGCAGCTCCGTGGAGATCTGCTGCCGCAATTCCTCTGCCCGCTGTTCATTTTTACTGTCAACAGAGAGCAGGATCATCTTCCGGGCCTCATTCAGATAGCCATGCTTTACCATTGAACCAATGATCGCATTCAGTGCCACATCAAGATCTGTATCCTCTAAGTCCATATCCTCCAAAATAACCGCGCCGTCTGCATTATCCGCATCGGCAGCCAATACCTTGTCACGATGGTTGATCTGAAGCTCCACACTGGGGTTCACATCCAGATATACAGTAGCATTCGTGCGATGATCGATCATCCCCGCAGAGCAGATGCAGATCGCCAGACAGGCAGCCGCAGATGCCAGAAAGCGAACGAGTTTTCCTCGTTTCGAAGCGGCCTTTCCTTCTTTTTTTAGATACCATTCATCTCCTGTGGCCCGTTCTACCGGCTGCTGCCAAAGCGTATCCGCAAACGCCGGTGTCATCTGTTTGACTGCTGATCTCATATGTTCCTTTACATTGTTCTCTGACATCCTACTCATAATTTTTCCTCCAATTCTTTACGCAATTTTTTTAGCCCACGGTTGTATTTCGACAAAACCGTCGATACCGGAAGCTGCAATAATTCCCCGATCTCCCGGTGACGCAGACCTGATACCGCATGCAATATAATGATCCTGCACTCTTCCTCTGAGAGTACCCGGAATGCAGTTTCAAGCACGATGCGATCCTCCCGGTCCTGAATCCCGCTAAAATCAATCTCTTCCTTTGTCTCATCCAACGGTTCGCCGGAAAAACGCTTTCTCTGCCTACATTTCTCCAGACAGATATTTCGCGCGATCGTAAAGATCCACGCCATCGGCTTTCCCATGGGCACATACAGATGTGCTGCCGCCCGGATCTTTAAAAACGTTTCCTGCATCGCATCCTCCGCATCCTCGCGATTGCGAAGCAGCGAAAGTGCATAAGAAAAAACAATGTTGGATGTCTGCTCATATAATGTGCAGAATGCATCCTTTTCTCCTTCTCCGATCCTGGAAAATAACGATTCCTCGATCATGATCTTTTCCTTTTGTTGTGGCTCGTCATATGCCACGGCAGCAAATATCATCATAACTTTTCTCCTTGGTTGTGTCTGAGCGATGGCCATCTACTGATATAATGAGTGAACATTAATTTTTATTGCATCAATTTTATTTTTTTCATCTCTTTTTCCAAACTTTTCCCAACTACATGAGGGATACTCCCTGCATTGCATCTATTATGCGAAAGCTCAGTGAGTACACCTCATGTTTTGGATACCTACAAGAAATACTTGCCCCTTGCTGCATCTGACATATGAAAGCATGTGCTCCTGCCATACCATGTTCTAAGCGTGGTGAAAAACGTCAGCAGTTCTGCTGCAGGGACCGCCATCCAGACACCGGTCAAGCCAAAATGCCGCGGCAGTAGCAGTAAAAACAAAAGCAGAAGCGCAAAGGAACGCAAAAACGTGATGATCCCGGACCAGTGCCCTTTTCCGTATGCCATCATGCGCACTGCTGCAAAGATATTGAGACCAGCGAACAGAAAGTCCAAGCCATAGATCCGCATGCCCCGGACTGCCATCCCGCACACTTCACTCCCTCGTTCTGCAAACAGTTCTACGCCCAACGGTGCACCAAAAAACGTCAGCACATAGATAACCACCTGCGCGATCAAAAGAAACCGTATGGAACAGCTTTCCAGCTTTTCGCATACCTCACGACGACCGTTGCCGTATGCATAGCCAAGCTGTGGTGCGATTCCCATGGAATATCCGAAATATATGCCAATAAAAATAAACTGCAGATACATGATAATGGAAACTGCTGCGATACCGTCCTCACCGGCAAACTGCATTGCCGTCAGGTTGAATACTACTGTCGTGATGGCGATCGCCAGCTGGTTTACAAACTCGGACACGCCGTTGACCATGCACCGCACACCAAGCCGCAAGGAAAGACCATGCATAGAAAAGCGCAGTCCATACCCTTTGATCGCCTCAGATTTCTGACGTTGACTTGTTTTTCGTACCCGCGCCCGAAATCTCTTTCGCACAAAATAGCAGATCCCCACCACGCAGGAGAGCACGATTCCAAGCACGGTTGCAAGCACTGCACCATAGATACCCATGCGGAGTTTACCAACAAACACGTAATCCAGGACGATATTTAAAATCCCGCAGGAAAGCGCCAGAAAGAAGCTGAAAGATGGCGCACCATCCACCCGGATAAAATAGGTCAGAAGCTCCTTTCCCAGCACCGCCGGTGTCGCCACAAGCCAGAACATGCTGTAGATCCGACTGTTCTCCAACGTAACCGGTGTCGCACCCAGCATCTGCAAAGTGGGAGTAAGCGAAAGCAATATCCCGCCGGCGATCAGGCAGCCGATCACGAGAGCACCCAGAATACTGACGGAAAATGCCCGGTCTGCTTCCTTTTGTTTTCCCGCTCCGATAAAAAGCGCTGCGATGGAGCTTCCCCCGGTAGCAAATAAAAGGGCGATGCCGGTCAGAACATTGACAATGGGGTAGGCAATATTGATGGCCGCCAGTGCGTCCGTACCCACATAGGAAGCAACAAAGCTCCCGTCCACGATCGCATAGAGCGTATTAAACAAGGAAGTCAGATAAGTCGGAATAACAAACAAAAGCACTTTTCCAAACCGTACCTCCTGTGATGTTTGAAATAACATCTTTCGATTCATCGTTTTCACCTGTTACATGTATTTGCCGCGTATCATAACGACCCATATTCCTTTCCGACAGCAATTATAAACCTTCAAGTAACTTGAAGGTCAAGAGGGAAACTGGTATAATTATTACGAAACGATCCACACTTTTAAAAAGCCGCACAACCGCACCGCTCACTTTGGAGGATTACCTTATGGAACACACATTTCGCATCGGAGAAATTGCCGACTTTTTTGATATTCCCGCATCCACCCTTCGTTTTTGGGAAGAAAAAAAGATCATCATACCGATCAAAAATCCGGAAAACAACTACCGCGAATACCGGATCTCAGACCTGATCACACTGTCTGACACGATCTTTTATAAAAATCTGGGAATTCCATTAAAACAGATCTGTGACATGTCACGTACCACACCGGAAGAACACCGGCTGTTATTTGAAAAAAAGGTCGATGAATTAGAACGCCAGCAAAAAGAACTGCTGGCGCGTATGGAAAAACTAAAAATGCATTTGTCTGCCATTGACACTCTTCATGCGCTGAAAGCACACCCCTTTGCAGAGGCAACGATCGATACGGAATGCATTGTCTCCTTCGATCTCCTGGAAAAAGACAAGCTTCGAAAGTACATGGAAAACCCGTATCTGTATTCCCGCGTGCAGCACTCGGACTGTCCCAAAAAAGAACAGCGGGGATTAACGATCTCCCCGGATCAGGCAGCGTATTTTTCCGATGAACAAAAGCTTTGGAAAAACGATCACAAGCATTGCTGGCTGACCTGCCTGATGAGGGAAAAAGTGACCGAAGGCTATCCCAACGATTTAAGCGAGCTGCTGA
>JAQYOU010000067.1 GCA_028727105.1 bacterium | reverse complement strand
TATAGAAGGGGCTGGGTGAGAAGGTTCCCATTCCGCCGGTGTTCAGTCCCTGATCACCGTCCTGGGCACGCTTGTGATCCTGTGCGGAGGACATGATCTTGATGGTCTTTCCGTCAACATAAGAAAGAACAGACACCTCACGTCCGGTCATGAACTCTTCCACTACCATGCGGTTTCCGGCTGTGCCGAACTTTTTGTCCTGCATGATCTCCTTCACGCCGTCCTTTGCTTCCTCTAAGGTGTTGCAGATCAGCACGCCCTTGCCAAGCGCCAGTCCGTCCGCCTTTAACACGATCGGAAGCTTTGCGGTCTCCAGATATGCAAGTGCAGCATCTGCATCATCAAATGTCTCATAGCCCGCAGTGGGAATGTTGTATTTTTTCATCAGTTCCTTGGAGAATGCCTTCGAACCCTCCAGGATCGCTGCGTTTTTGCGAGGGCCAAACACGCGCAGTCCGCGCTTCTCAAACACATCTACGATTCCGCCAACCAACGGATCGTCCATACCAATGATCGTCAGATCGATCTGCTGTTCCTGTGCAAAATCTGCCAGCTTCTCAAACTCCATTGCCGTGATCGGTACGCACTCTGCCTGCGCGGCGATTCCCGCATTTCCGGGTGCACAGTAAATCTTATCTACCTTCGGACTCTTTGCCACTGCCATGGCGATGGCATGCTCACGTCCGCCGCTTCCTACGATTAAAACCTTCATGGTTTTCTGCCTCCTAATATTTATCTTTCACGTATATCTTGTCAATGACTTATTCTGAGATCTTTACTACGCCATCCTCTACGCTGAGCTTTCCGTTTGCGATCAGATCAATGGCCTTTGGCATGATGATCCACTCTGCCTGCTCCATCACACGCTGCTGTAAGCTTTTTGGCGTATCATCCGGCAGGATCTCTACCGCTTTCTGAAGAATGATCGGGCCGGTGTCCGTACCCTCATCCACAAAATGGCAGGTGGCTCCGGTCACTTTCACGCCGCGCTGCAAGGCAGCCTCGTGCACCTTCAGACCATAATAGCCGGTGCCGCAAAAGGACGGGATCAAAGACGGATGGATATTGATGATCCGGTTTTTGTATGCTGCGATGAGCTGCGGCGGAATGATCACCAGATATCCCGCTAACACCACCAGATCGATGCCCCGGTCGATGATCGTCTGCGTCAGTGCATCGTTAAACTGCTCCCTGCTCTCATAGCTCTTCGGTGAGATGCACAGTCCCTCAATGCCGTGGTTTTTCGCACGCTCCAGGGCGTATGCTCCTGCATTGTTGCTGATGACCACGTCGATCTTTGCATTTGTGATGGTTCCCGCGTCGATGGCATCGATGATCGCCTGCAGATTGGTGCCGCCTCCGGACACTAAGACTGCTAATTTTAACATAAGGTCACTCCCTTTTCTCCATCTGTGATCTTTCCGACTACATACGGGGTATCACCTGCTGCCTTCATGGCTTCCATTGCCTTGTCCACATCAGCGGGATCAACCGCAACGATCATTCCAAGACCCATGTTATAGGTGTTGTACATCATCTGCTCCTCCACATCACCCTCTCTTGCCATCATGGTAAAGATCGGAGGGATCGGATAGCTGTTCTTTTCGATGACCGCGTGCTTGCCTTCCGAAAGCATACGGGGAATGTTCTCATAGAAGCCGCCGCCGGTAATGTGGCTGCATGCTTTTACACGCACGCCTGCTTCCTTCACGTTTTTCAGCGCTTTTACATAGATACGTGTGGGCGCAAGAAGTGCCTCGCCAAGTGTCTTTCCAAGCTCCTCATGATATGTATTCAAGGTCTCTGCATCCATCTTGAAGATCTTGCGAACCAGTGAAAATCCGTTGGAATGTACTCCGGTAGAAGCCATACCGATCAATACATCGCCGTCCTTTAAGTCTTCGCCTGTGATGATGTCTTTTTTGTCAACGACGCCAACTGCAAAACCGGCCAGATCGTACTCATCCTCAGGCATCAGTCCCGGATGCTCTGCAGTCTCTCCGCCGATCAGTGCACAGCCGGACTGCTTGCAGCCCTCTGCCACTCCGCTGACGATCGTTGCGATCTTTTCCGGATAATTTTTGCCGCATGCAATATAATCAAGGAAGAACAAGGGCTCTCCACCTGCACATGCCACGTCATTCACACACATTGCAACCGCATCGATACCGATCGTATCATGCTTGTCCAAAAGGAACGCCAGCTTCACCTTTGTTCCGCATCCATCTGTTCCGGAAAGAAGCACCGGCTCCTCCATCTCTTTGATCTTCTCCAGCGAAAAGGCACCGGAGAATCCGCCAAGTCCACCCAAAACCTCCGGGCGCATGGTTGCTTTTACGTGTTCTTTCATCAGCTCTACGGACTTGTAGCCTGCCTCGATATCCACTCCTGAATGTTTGTAATCCATTTTCGTTCCTCCTGATCTTGTATATGATTTTATGATAATGTCTGTTCAGACCCATCTCGATTCCGCTAAAGCGGCATCTTAATAGTTTTTATATCCCACTTCCTGAAGCTTTTCATCCTTTGCAACAACCTGCTCCTTTAACTCCCGGGAGTAAGCTTTTAACTTATCCAAAAGTTCTGCATCGCTGGTTGCCAGGATCTTTGCTGCTAAAAGTCCTGCGTTGGCGCCACCGTTGATCGCTACGGTCGCCACCGGGATTCCGGTGGGCATCTGAACGATCGAATACAGGGAATCTCTTCCTCCCAAAGATGTGGTATGCATCGGGATTCCGATGACCGGCATCGGGAAGATCGCTGCGCACATGCCCGGCAGATGAGCTGCCATTCCTGCTCCTGCGATGATCACCTTATAGCCGCGCTCCTCTGCAGTATTTGCATACTCGAAAAACTCCTGCGGCTCTCTGTGTGCTGAAATGATGTTCATCTCATAATCAATACCCAGCTTGTCCAGAATATCTGCTGCCTTTGCCATAACGGGCATATCTGAGTCGCTGCCCATGACGATACCTACTTTTGCCATAATTGTTCTCCTTTTCTATCACTTTTCCTTTAGGCGTTTGCGAAACTATTTACGTCACATCTCGGGTCATGCGAGCACATGTATGGCAGGCACGCTCTCGCTACTTGTCGCTGGCAGTGGTACATAAGTGACCAAAATACGGTCACTAAGTACCAGCCGCTCCAAAGTACCTGCCTGATACATTGTGTCTCGCATTCCCTATTCTCGCTATGAACGAGTTTCGCAATTACCTACGTTTTTCCTTAAGAAGCATGTACA
>JAQYOU010000066.1 GCA_028727105.1 bacterium | reverse complement strand
CGTGGCAGAAGGAACGTCCCCAAGCAGAAGTATTATAGCACAACAACCTTTTCCTTTAAATCCCTTTTCCACAAAAAATCGGCTGATCTGTAACAGTTTACAAATCAGCCGGATACCACTATTTTTTCATTCTCGCGATCACATCATCTCATCGGTCACCTTCTATGGCATTTTGGAATTCACCGCGGATTTCAGCATTGGGAATCCTAACGGATGATGTTTCTTTATCAAACGCCAAATAACCCAGATGTATCAATAACGTCAGCACATCATCCCTGCTGCCCAGAGTTGTCATGTCATTCTGAAATCTTTCTGTGGAAATGCATACAGATGTGCCAACAAGCATTTCTATGATCGCATCCTTAAGCCCATCATGATTGATATCAATGTAGATTTTTAACGCTTCATAAGTCTCTGTTTGCGTCCAATAACTTGCAAATTCTCCCGCACGCAATGCATCCACTACAGATTTTGGATTATATATATGTGAAACTTTTGAAAATGAATAGCCATCATACCAGTTTTTCATGGCATCAAAATCCATTCCATACTTCTCACACAGCGCTCTCACTTCATCCTCAGTAAATCCGATATAAGTTGCCATATTCCTCGGAAAAGTCATCGAATACTCGTCAAACATGTTCAACGCGGAGTGCGTTCCGTATTTTTTGATGGGCAGGATTCCGGTCATGTATGCCAATATCACGTACGGCTGATCCTTTAACAGATCCCTTAAGAAATCCAGGTACATGGTCTGCGCTTCGTCTGTGATCTGACCGGTACGAAACACGCAGTCCCATTCGTCTATAATAAAAACAAATTTTTCGCCAGTATTCTGATACAGCTTTTCCAGCGCGATACTAAGCACGGTTTCGTTGACCGGAAGCTGTCCTTCAAACTCCCGGAGCAATTCCTCCAGCACTGCGTGCTGCATATACTGCAGCATACCCTCTACCGACTTTCCCCGGCTGAGCATCCGTTGCATATTCAGAAAAATGACATGATACCGGTTCAGGTGTTCCTGAAAATCAGGGTCAGCAGCAATCTCAAATTTTGAAAATAACTGCTGCGAGTCACATGCTTTCCCATAATAGGCTGCCAGCATGTTTGCGGCCATAGACTTGCCAAATCTTCTTGGCCTGCTGACACAAACAAACTTTTGCGATGTTCCAAGCACCCGATTGGTATTTTTTATTAACCCGGTTTTGTCCACATATATCTCTGACCGGACAGCTTCTGCGAACAATTCGTTGCCCGGATTCAAATAAATACCCATCTTTGACACCTCTTACAACATTGTGATGTATGATAGCTTTCTATTATTCTGTACAATTTTCTATATTTTACCCTGCCATCTTTTCCGCAAATTCCTCCAGCGGAAGCGGTTTGGAATAATAGTACCCCTGAATGCTGTCGCAATTTAAATTCTTTAAAAACGCAACCTGCGTCTCGTTCTCCACGCCTTCCGCAGTTACATGCATGCCAAGATCCTTGGCGAGCGCGATCGTGTGCTCCAGCAGCCTGTCACCGCCATAATTTCCTATGTAATCGATCAGGCTCTTATCGATCTTCAACGTATCGAAATGCATGATGTTCAAGGTAGAGAAGGAAGAATAGCCTGCTCCGAAATCATCGATATGCAGCGGAAATCCTGCCTCGTAGAAACGGGAGGCCAGTTCTCTGATAGACTGATCATCCAGCGCTGCCGTCTCCGTGATCTCGATGGGAACATAAGAAGGATTGATCCCCTCATCCGAAGCGATCTTTCGATAGCGTTCCACAACATTTTGGAAATACAGGCTTGCACGCGACAGATTCACAGAAATCGGGATCACAGTCCCGCCCTGATCCAGCCACTGCTTCTGCTGCATACATACCGTGCGGAACACATATTCATCCAGATAACGGATCATCCCATTTCGCTCAAACAACGGAACAAAAACTCCCGGAGAAACCAGTGTACCGTCCGTAGTTCGCCACCGGACCAGTGCCTCCGCACCTACCAGCTGTTCCGATTCCGGATTATATTTTGGCTGATACCACACCTCAAAACGGTGGTTGCGAATAGAGACCTCAAAGGCATCCTCCATCTGTTTTTCCTGAAGGATGCGGGTGGCATCTGCCTGACAGAAAAACGCATGATTGACATCCTTGCGCTCTTTTACCTCATGTCTGGCGATATTCGCCTCGTTGTAGATCTGTTCGATCTTATTGTCCGGCTCCCATGCAGACACGCCGAAATACGGCAGCTGCTGGGGAACGTTGAGCTCAACGGATCGTTTTCCCAACTGGATCGTCAGCATTTCCAGCCGCTCGGATACCTTCGCCCTGTCCGTATCTTCATAAAAGATGATATAATGATCGGCATTGATATGTGCCGCCAGATCATTTTCTCCGATGTTATTCAAAATACACTTCCAGATTTCCCGCAGGATCTCATCGCCCTTTGTCGTACCGCAGACGGAATTAACTACCTTAAAGGAATGGATATCCATAGATACAATAAAGCCCTTTTTGGTTTTCCTCTCCAGCTTTTGCTTAAAGTAAACGTAATTGTCTCCTCCGGTCACCGGATCCACGTACGCATAGCGCTCCAGTTCCCTGGTCTTTTCGAGGCTGATATCTGAAAATCCGAAAATTGCCTTATGCAATTCGCCATCAGCAGAAAGATTGACTGCCTTCATGCGGCAATATGTGACCTTTCCGTTTCTGACTGCACGGAAATCGTGCACATAAACCCTGTTCTCAGCAAAATGCTCCCTCAGATTCGTTACGGAACATGCGTGCAGCATCCCCTCACGGTCTTCCTGCTGGACGGTCTGTGAAATATAGCCGCCCATAGCTGCGCCATATTCGGGCTTTGAGCGAAAAAACGTACCGTATTCTTTTTCTATGTCCTTACTTAACCGGTAAGGAACCACCTCGTTTTTGTCAAAATCAATATAATAGATGGAGTGGTAGTCATCACTGAGCGCCCGAACCAGCTCTGCAGAAACGGTTTCTTCATCTTCGGGAAGCTCAATGATCCCGATGGCGCTCTCCGGTTTTCCTTCTTCATCCCAATCTGTTGTAGTGATCGTCACATGCATGAGAGCATGATCACTTCGCCGCCTCAGATTTGCGGCCACGCGTTTTTCTCCACGATCTACTTTTTGAAACAGATCCGTACACTGGGCAGCATCCTCTGTCATGATCAAATGGTCTTTCATTGCAGCAGGCATTGGATCATATACTTTTTTTGCTCCTAATTCTTTTACCGTAGCATCTGTCACAACTACCAAACGATCCTTCGGGTAATAACGAAAGCTGTATATGCCGGCCGATACGAGTGCCTGCTGCGCCCGCCAGTCCGGCTCATAATATTTTTTCCCACAATATAGTAATTCACCCATGCTGCCGCCACCTTTCTCAAGAAGAAAGAACTGTATCTCATAACATTTTCGAAAACGTTTTCATCCCAGCATTATATTAGCACCAATTTCCAGCACAGTCAATAATTGTCAGACAGCTTTCGCCTTTTCTACCTTTGATCCGACCTATCCTTCAGGCACTTCGCCCCTCTGCCCGCGCCAGCTGCTCGATTGCTGCCCGCTGTGCCGGGGTCAGATCTTTCGGCACGGAGATCTGTATGATCACATACTCATCACCGTGTCTCATAGGATCCTTCATAGAAACGATACCCTTATTTTTCAGGCGGATCTTACTTCCGGACTGGGTTCCCGCTGGCACACTGCACTCCACCGTTCCATGCAGCGTCTTAAAATAGGCTTTTCCACCAAGTACCGCTGTGGTATACGGGATCGACTGTGTAATGTAGACATCAGAACCCTTTCGCGTATACTCCGGGTGCGGGCGAATGTGTACCTTCAGCAACAGATCACCTGCTCCCTTTCCATAGCGCCCGGACTCCCCCTTTCCTTTCAGGCGCACACTCTGCCCCTCGTCAATGCCCGCGGGGATATGAACCTGCAAGGACTCCTTTTTTTCTCCTTCGAAGCGCAGATATTTGTCGCATCCGAAGGCCGCCTCCTCAAAGTCTATCGTGACGTCAGAGTGTACATTTTTCCCTTCTGCCTGATCATACTGCGTCTGCCCGTCAAAGCCGCTGCCAAAAACACTGTCAAAACCGCCAAAGGAGCTACCGGTTTTTCCTGAAAAGCCGCCATGAAACATATCTCCGAAAATATCTCCAAAAATGTCATCCATATTTCCGGTGCTGTAATGGTATTCCCGATATCCGCCGCCACTGCCAAAACCGCCTTCAAAGCCACGCGACTCCCCGGTTCCTCCAAAGGGACCTCCCGCCGTTGGATCACCCATGCTTCCATCAAATGCTGCCATTCCAAACTGGTCGTAGAGCTTTCGTTTTTCCGTGTCACTTAAGACATTGTACGCCTCTGTGATCTCCTTGAAGCGCTGCTCTGCCTGTTTGTCTCCGGGGTTGGTGTCCGGGTGATACTTTTTTGCCAGCTTGCGGTAGGCGCTCTTGATCTCTTTTTCCGTTGCTGTCTTTGTTACGCCAAGACAATCATAAAAATCCCGCTTTGCCATACGATTCACCTCCCAAATTTTTTAAATGTGCTCCGCACGCCGACGCGCGGAAGTACAACACACGATAACGTTCACCAATAAAACGAGCGGGAGCACCCATCTGGGCACCCCCGCCTTGACATTTTTTATTTCCGGAACGATGTTTCGCCACCGTCCCGGTATAAACATCCATGATCACTCAAGGGCGCCCGTTTAGCCCTCGATGGTGATATATCTGTTTTCCTCTACCTTCGGCTTTGCAGCCTTCTTCGGTACAGACAGCTTTAAGATGCCATCCTCAAATTTGGCTTTGATCTCATTCTTCTCGATGTCCTCACCAATATAGAAGGATCTGCTGCAGGTTCCGCTGTAACGCTCACGGCGGATGTACTTGCCGTTCTCGTCTTTCTCATCCTTGTTCTCCCCGGTCTTTGCGCTAACGGTCAGGCAGCCGTCCTTCAGCTCAACCTGTACGTTCTCTTTCTTGTAGCCCGGGAGATCAATGTCCAGCTCATAACCGGTCTCATTCTCCTTTACATCTGTGCGCATTACATTTGCTGTAGGCGCATTGTATCTTACCGCAGTTCTTGCGGGTCTTGCAAAATCCTCAAAAAAGTTGTCAAATAAATCCTCTCCAAAAATGCTCGGTACTAACATAATAATTCCTCCTTTTACCCTTCAATTGCAATATAATTTGTCTGTTCTACAGCCGGTTTTGCGTCCTTTTTCGGAATGGTCAGCCGCAGAATGCCGTGCTTAAAGTTACCTTTGATCTCGTCCTGTGTGATGTCATCGCCTACATAGAAGGAACGTGCACAGGTTCCTGCGTAACGCTCTCTTCGGATGTACTTTCCGGACTTCTTTTCCTGTTCATCCTTATCCAGTCCCTTCGAGGCCTGAATTGTCAGATAACCATTTTCAAGTGAAGCCTTGACATCCTCTTTCTTGAAGCCGGGCAGATCAATGATCAGCTCATACTCGGTATCTGTTTCCTTCACATCCGTTTTCATCAGATTCTTTGCATGCTTTCCATACAGTGCTTTCTCTGTATCCGGAAATGCAGGAAATGCAAAATCGTCCATGAAATCATCAAATAAATCTTCTCCAAAAATATCATGCATCATCATAAGTCATATCTCCCTTCCATGATGAAAAAATGTTGTAGCACGATCGGAGAAATCCGAGGTGTTGAGTTTTTTGTTTCAAGGGATCTGAAGTTTTCATTTTGTTTTCTTATTGCTTTGTTTCTTGCTTCATTTCCTTTGTTGATTATGTTATACCACCATTGTTAGCACTCGTCAATAGAGAGTGCTAACAATTCACATTTTTTTCACAAATTATTTTAAAAGGACTGGCATCCCTGCTCCACGCCTTACGCGCAAAGTCGCAGGGATTGCCAGTCCTTTTCTACACCTGCTCACAAAGTCGCAGGAATCGCCAGTCCTTTCCTCATAATATGTTCTACTCTGATAGCTGCATCATGTTTTCGGAGATCTCATAGATCTCATTGAGGAGTTCGTTCATTTCCTTCAATGCATTCATACTGCTGTCGCTGAGTGCCAGCGAGCTCTCTGTGGAGGCAGCCACTTCCTCACTCGTTGCGGAGAGGTTGGAAATACTGTCGGAGATTGCTGTGTTTGCAACCACAACATCCTCCACAGCCTGGGTGACACGCATCACATTTCCATTCAGTGCATCACTGTTTTTCTGAATATCAAGAAGCTTGTCTCCTGTAACAGAGATCATTTCGTTCTGTTTCTCCGCATAATCTGCTGATCTTGACATGCTGACGGAGGCTTCTTCCGCATCATTGATCAGCCTTCCGATGATCGCAGAGATCTGTTCGGTCGCTTCTTTTGTACCCTCAGACAGATTTCGGATCTCGTCCGCTACAACCGCAAAGCCTTTTCCTGCTTCTCCTGCGCGCGCCGCCTCAATGGATGCATTCAGTGCCAGCAGGTTGGTCTGGCTGGAAATACCAAGGATCGTCGCGGTGATCGCTTCCACTTCCTTGATACTTGCGTTTAGATTCTTGGTCGTTTCCTCTGTTGCATGGCTGATCTTTGCTACCTCAGTTGCCTGCTCCTTCAATTCACCGATCAGCTCCACGCCTTCCTCTACGGTTGCTTTGGTTGCTTCTGAAAGCTGTGCCATCTGCCTGGTCTGCTCCTCCACCTTCTGCACATGATGCTGAATCTCCATGGTCTGTGTGGTCTGCTGTTCGATAGCTTCTGCAGTGAGTCTGGTACTGTCTGCGATCTCGCTGACAGAAGTATGGCTGGAATCCATACATTCATTCAACGTATCCGAAACAGTCATCGCCTGCTGAAACCGTTCCGCCAACTCCTTTGAGTGCTTTACTACCTCGGCCGCCACCTGTGCCTGCCGTGCGGCCCTCTCCTCAATCTCCTGCGTGTTTTCCAGCGCATGCTTCTGCTGCATGATGATGATAAAAACAGATGTTACCGCTGACACGACTACCAGCACCATCTGAACAATAATGATATCAACCGACACCTGATCCGGGAAAAGGATCTTATAGGAAACAAAAAAGAACAGATCCGTCAATACAGCCAAAACAGCTGCAATTGTTATGACTTTTCTATCCTGAAAGGTCATGATCATCACGGCGATCGGAAAGATAAAGGCGTAAACATAAATGTTATTATAGGATAGGATAAAAGCCAGATATGCGACAAAGGTTGATATTGATACCACATGCCGGTATAACTCTGATGTGCGTAATATACGGCAGCCGATAAAATTCACGATCAATGATACGATAAGAATTGCTGCACGAATGATCAATGCAGGTTTGATCCCGTTGATAAAACTTAGCAGGATTATCAAAAGCATACTCGCAACAATGGCCATACTCATCAGTTTTGCCATACGGTTCTGATCCGATAAATGCTTTTCTCTTAAACTCATAAAATGCCTCCTTCTGTCTATCACAGATAATTTCCAGTAAATTTAAACTATATAAGTATACTATATAGCATTATTATACAAAAAATCAACAGATACTTTGTCGGATTTGTACGATTTTTTGAAATTTTTTATGAAATACCTCAAAAAAAATAAAGTATGGTATCATTATATCAATATTGATCACATCTTTCAAAAAAGGAGTTTTCTTATGAAATTGTCTGTCTTTTTTGCGCTGGTAGCATACGCCTGCGCCACTACCTTCAGTCCCGGACCAAACAATGTACTGCTTTTGTCTTCCACCGGGCAATACGGCTTTAAGAAATGCTTTCCGCTCATGCGCGGGATCTGGACCGGTCTGATCACCGTTATGCTGATCTGTGGCTTCGGCTGCAAGCTTCTGGGCGATCTGATCCCTGCGATCGAAACGTACGCCCGCTTTGTTGGTGCAGCTTATATTCTCTGGCTGGGCTATAAGACCCTGACCCGGCGCGCGGTCAAGGATCCGTCCTCTTCTGAAGATCAGGAAAAGCCGCTTACTTTCGTAAACGGCTTTCTGCTTCAATTTCTGAATGTGAAGATCCTGATGCTCGGCATTGCTGCCTACTGCAGCTTCGTATTACCCTATGGAACGAGCGTACCTGCCACGCTGATCTTTGCTGTTACGATGGCGGCATGCGCGGCCACCGGAAATCTGATCTGGGCAACGGTTGGAAGCCTGCTGTTTCCGGTCTATAACAAGCACTATCGTTTGTTTAACGGGATCATGGCTCTGCTGCTGTTCTGGTGTGTATACAAAATATTGTTCATATAATACTATTCCAACGCTGAAAATACGATATTTCTCATTTTTCGCGTGTACAATGTTGTTCCGGTATTCATGCGCTGGTTCATGATGAGAAGCGTCAGATCATTTTCCGGGTCGTTGACCATATATGCTCCCAGCCAGCCGTCCCATCCATACTCGCCCTTTGTGCCCAGAGTGACACATGTTTCCGGTTCCTGAAGTACGCGCATAAGGTTCCCATAATTGTAGCCCGGCAGGTTTTCCCATGTCATACCTGCCCGCTGCGCCTTATCCAGCTTTCCGCTGGTCAGATACTCCCACGTTTTTTCCGAGATCAGCCTTTTTCCATCCGGGGTCTTTCCGTGAGCCGTCAGCATATTGGCAAACCTCGCCACATCGTCGATCGTGCTTGCCAGCCCTGCCCCGCCGGATTCAAATGCCGGTCTGCGCTCCATGCGGGTTGACACGCCGAGATGATCCGGCTCCCGCTCCGCGAGCATGCCCGTCTGTTCATCACGGTCATATACTTTTGCCAACCGGTCCTGACTTTCCCGGGGTACATAGAATGCCGTATCTCTCATATCAAGCGGTTCAAAGATCCGCGCATGCATGAACTCACCAAAACGCATGCCGCTCACCTTTTCCACGATCGCACCCAGCACATCCGCTGACAGCCCGTAATTCCAACGCGTCCCCGGCTCAAACAAAAGCGGTATCTCTCCCAGACGTTCCACGATCTCAGCAGTTGTTAGCGGCTGATCCGTATGCAATCGGGCAACGATCTCATCGATTAGCTTCCCTGTCTGCACATCTGTTTCATCTGCCGTCCCGCCCGGGTAAGTCAACCCGGATGTCATGTTCAAAAGATGTCGGAGCTGTACCGGTGTCTGCACCGGGATCTTCATTCCATCACATATGTAATACTGATTCTGAAAGCTCGGAAAAAAGTCTGATACCGGCGTCAACAGATCCAGTCTGCCCTCCTCTAAAAGCATCATCACAGCCACTGCCGTCATTGGCTTCGTCAAGGAATAAAGCCGATAGATCGTATCACGCGTCAGCGGCTTTTTTTCTGCAATATCACGATACCCATTTTCAAAATAGCACAGTTCCCTGCCTTGCTGTAAGACCATGCAGGATGAGCCGGATACAAACCGCGCATCCACCATCTCTTCCAGCACGTTCTGCAAACGGCTTAATTTGTTTTCATTCAGTACCCTCATATGATAGCCTCCAATCCCTATGGGCTGTTTCTCATCAGCCGGTCACATGCTGCATCCACCGCATAAATGCCAGATCCTGAGCAGCCGTAGCGGGATTCATCTCCTCCCGCAGCACCGGCATATCGGGCCGTGTCTTCAGCCACTCCATCAGCACGGAGTAGTCCATGTCGCCTTCTCCCAGTAATTTTGCCACATAAGCGCCGTCTTTGTCTACCGTAAAATCCTTCAGGTGAATGGTCTCGATAAAATCACCCAGCAACTCAAAACAACGGCTCCAGTACGCCGTCTGCACGATCTCCGACGGCCGCTCCAATACATTCGCCGGGTCAAAGATGATCTTCACGTGATCACTGTCCAGCTCACGCAACACATCGCGGGCAGTCTCCGCGTCCTCCAGCGGATGCCAGCCAACCGGTTCGATCGCCATCCACACATCCAGACGCTCCGCCTCATCGCGCAGCTCCTTTAAACTGTCCATCATATACGGAAACCAGTGGTGTTTTTCCCATTTGGAAAGGTGCGGATACGCGGTCTCGCTGCCAACCACCCGGGCGCCGATGATCTGATTGAACCGCAGGCAGTTCTTAAACGTCTTCACCGCCTGCGTGCGGATCTCCTCATTGGGATTTCCCAGATCCATATAGCAGCCTAAAACTGCGATCTCAATGTCCTGCTTTGCAAATTCCTCATGAATCTCCTCACAGAGTTTCTCTGTGATATCACTATAGCTCTCAATTCCCGTAAAAGCCTTAGGGATGGCCAGCTGAATGGCCTCGTAACCTTCTTTTTTTAAAAGAGCGGCATACTCCGCTACTCCATGCCGCCCGTAATCATGCGCTCTTACTCCGATCTTCATAAAATCTATGCAGCGGTTTGAAGCTTGTTCCCATTTCAAACCGCTGCGATCCTCCTTCTCACTTCTATACGTCTTTTATACATCTGCCATCTGCGTCTCAAAGGGCTGCAGCGTAAACTGCTTTTTGCCAGCCTCCGTCATCACAACCGTTGTCTGTACGCAGTCGCTGTTGTTGATCACAACCAGCTTTTTACTGTTGGGATAATAAGCGCATTCCGTGTCTGCACAGTCCGTCAGATAATTCTGCTCCACAGACATTCCCTTCGCATGCATCAAAAGCTGAAGAAGCATTCGGGTATTTGCGTTGTTGTACTGATAACCCGCAAGATATATTCCTTTTCCTTTTCCAAAGGTATGTTCTGCTGCTGTGGGGATCCCATCTTCTGCAGCAAACACCCTTGCCTCACCGTCTGTCAGGAAAATACCCTCTTTTTGGGGAATGATCGCGCCTGCCGGAATCAGCTTCTCTGCCAACGCCTCATCCACGTCAAACTGCCATTTTCCGTGACAGACCTTTGCACCGGTGTCCTCGTCCACACCAAGCACCTGTGCCAGGCGGAAATAGTCTGAAAAACCTTCGGTCGCAGAGGGCTCACCGACACCGATCAGGCATCCGCCGTCATAAACCCACTCCTGCAGCTTTGCGACCAGCGAACTGCTCTTCCATGCCGCGCCACCGCTCCATGCCGTGCCGGCTTTTCCTGCATTGATCACCACATCCACATCGGCAAGCGCACCGTTCTCCACATCCTCAAAGCTGATATACTTCACATTGACCGGAAGTCCTGCCAGCGATTCGTTGATATGGATCAGGTCGTGCATATACGTCTCGTGGAAATGTCCGGAAAGCGTCCAGGAACGCAGCGCTCCCCAGCTGTGCAGCACTGCCACATTGACCGGCAAGGTATAGACACCGCCGCCATGCATGGACTTGATCCTGCGAAACTCATCCATCAATTCTTCCATATAGTCACAGAAATCCGGGTAAGCCTGCACCAGATGCAGATAACCGCCCAGTCCCAGACGATCTACCGGCTCACGCAACAGCGCCCGGCGCACATGATTCCAGTATTCCTTTGCATCTCTGGTGGGATCTCCTCCCTCGGCAAAGGTCGGTGCGCCGCCCAGTCCTACGGGAAACAGATACGGGTGCAGACGCAGTTCATGAGTCTCTACCTTTGCACCGGCACACAGACGCGCCTCATAACCGGAAAATACACACTTGATCAGTCCGTCAAAGCCAAATTCCGGAAAACGCTCGCCGTAAGGCTCCACGCCCACCCAACTGTCATCATAAAAGACATATGCTTTCTTGCCGTATGCATGTACAAGATCCACCAGCTTTTTGCCGTATGCAACAACAAATTGATTTGTGAAATCCATATAATCACGCTGCTTTTTCTCCGCAGGCATATGCGTCACATGCAGCTTGCCCTGATTGATAAAATCCTCTGCGCACAGCGCGTAGCCATATTCTTTTTCGAATTCATCCAACGCCTGGGGGCTGACCGTAAAATCGTAGGAACCCCAGTCAGTAAACAGGTTCCGGTTGCGCTCACTGCTGCCCCAGATCCACACAAAATTGTAAAACATGGAGGTAAAACGCACAACCGTGGTGTGCGGGTGTGTCTCGCACCAGTTTTTCAGCCAGCCATACATATAATCCTGCGCTTCGCTGCTGCGCGGATCCACCGGCATGAGATGCTCTTTCTCCCAGTTGTTCGTCACGTGATTGTACATGGAGATCTCTTCCCAGATCCGGTAAGCAAGAAAGCTCACTGTGTAGTTGTGAAACGGAACTGCACCATCGATCGCCACGTCACCGCTTTTTTCATCATATGACCAGCATTCCGCTGCCAGTTTTTCCTCTGACGTGCGGTCATAGACCTCCCAATATTTCAGCGAATCTGCGCTGTCATTTACCTTGAACTGCTCCTCGAAAAAGTCCTTCATCAAATGAATGGAAAGACTGCTATTCGTCGCCATCACCGGCTGTGTCATCAAAAAAGACTGCTGCAGATACTGCGGGTGCTCCTTTGCCCACACATTGTGGTCACGGATAATGCAGATCGTTGAGTAAATACCGTAGCCGGAATTGACGATCTCATCCGACAGTTCGGTTCCGTCGCTGTCACGGATCACGTCGGCACCCCATTTTTTTGCAAGCTGCAGTGTCAGATCTTCGTAGCCGGCCTCGCCGGGCAGGGTAAATCCGCCTGTCATTTTCTCTGTCATTTTGGTCTCCTTTTATTTGTTCATATTTAGGCGTTTGCGAAACAATTTACGTTACTTTTCTGGTCATGTGAGCACATGTATGGCAGGCACGCTCTCGCTACTTGTCGCTGGCAATGGTACATAAGTGACCAAAATACGGTCACTAAGTACCAGCCGCTCCAAAGTACCTGCCTGATACATTGTGTCTCGCATTCCCTATTCTCGCTATGAACGAGTTTCGCAATTACCTACGTTTTTCCTTAAGAAGCATGTACA
>JAQYOU010000065.1 GCA_028727105.1 bacterium | reverse complement strand
ATCTGGACAAACAGATCATTTGGATCCAGCAAACCGGCACTCTTTCTGACGGGGAAATCGATATCTTTTTATTAAACGGAAATGCATACTGTAAAAAATATCAAAACAACAGCAAAGGAACCGCTCGGTTCGGGAACCTATGATTGATTTCTTTATGTAACGCTTGGAGGGCGGAGCGCCGACATTCCTTCAGTCTTCGCGCCTCACAATTTAGATTTAGTCTACGGTTCAAATCGTCATCCACATCCGGATCATCCGAAAAGATTGTCCCATCCACTGAGTATTTTATGTCCGAGAGAGTTCTTCCATCAAAGACATCTACTTTTTTCATTTCCTGCTGTTCCCGTGGCAGGCTCCCTCTTTTTGCATCACAGCTTTTATCGTTGTTGGAATGAGCATCGCGGTTTCCCCAGCATACAGCTACCATATTTTTATAATCTAAACGTTCTGCCTCTGTTGAAACAGCCTGTGGAATACGATGCTCAATTGTTGCACGGCGCCTACCTTCGCCTCCGTCTATTCTACTCATGCAATACGCGCATAAATGCCCTTGTTCAGAAAGCAAGCTGTCCATTACTTTTTTCTTTACATCAGAGGGCATGCCAGCATAGGATGCAAATTTTTGCATGCGATACTGCAGCAGTTCATTTGGCTCCTTTGTCTTTTTTATTTCTATCATATATTCATATATTACCTCAAAGCTGTTCCATATCCAATTGCACACGCATAGCCGAAAGTTCCGGATCCTCTCCTACCATATTTTCAAGATCATCCAATATTTCTTCTGCCATTTTATAATTCTTCTCGTCAAGCAAATGATAAAATAATTCAAATTTCTCAATGATTATCTGCGGTCGTTCTTTCACACGCATAATGCACCGTAAAATTCCATTCGCATCTTTTCCATATGTCTCCGCAGGTGCAGAAACTGCCTGATTATTTTCGATCACAATCACATTTTCTCTCTGTACAGAATTGATAACCTCCGGTGCATGTGTAGTAACAATAAACTGCACCTTTGGAAAAATAGATGTAAGATCTCCTAAAATGCGCTGTTGCCATGCCGGATGCAAATGCAGATCCACCTCATCGATCAAAATGATACCGTCCGTTTCATCACATACGTCCCCCAGACACTGCGGATTCAACACCGCCATTCGATATGCAATATCTGCCACAAGGCTGATCGTTCCTTTGTAGCCGTCACTTAACTGGCTAATCGGTATTCGCATTCGTTTCCCAGTCTCATCGATATACGAAATATCCAGTTCTGTTGTTCCCATGTTATACTGGATTCTGGCATCATCAGAGCCAGTCATCAAATGATAGCATTTCTCCATCGCAGCATATACTGCCTCCAACTCCGGAATCGCGCCAAAACCATTCTCCTGATTCTGATATTTCTGAATTGTCATATTTCGAAACCAATTCATCATCAGCTTAATATTTGCAGTCCCATCAACACTGTCAATATATCCATTTGTACGTGTATTGGTCTTAAAAATATCTGTCTGCTTTTCTCGATGATAATCCCAAAGACGACCGGTTCCATAATAGGCAAGAATCGGAAGCATTAGCGTTGTATCGCCCGCGCGGAGTCTCTGCTGATAATCCGTTGCAACTGCGACAAGATCTTTGGCCCCTTTAATCGTTATCTGTCCTGTTGATGTATTCAAGCTTCGATCCCAATGTACCTGCCGGCCATCCACCACTGCATCTGCAGATATTGTTACCGGATATTGTGGTTGCACATCGCTTGTGCTACCCATTGCATATGCCTTCAAATGCGCCTGTGACTTATCAATGCCCCGGCCTTTCACTCCATCCAGCGCTGTGAACATCGTACTTATAGCGATTGCCATTCCTTCTAATAATGATGTTTTACCGGCACCATTGGCTCCAACAACCACCGTCAACATTTTATCAAGAGTTACTTCTAACTTCTCAAAGCATCTAAAGTTATTTAAAACAATCTTTTCAAGATACACAACCATCACCTCCGGCTTAACTTCTTTTTCAATTCCGCCGCGATATCATCGGGAAATATTCCTTGTGCAAGCATAAGCTTTAACTGCTCGATCAACGGCTCGGGCATCATCTTCAGTTCGGAAGGACTCATTTGCAGCAATGCATCAACAGCCATAGCTATCTCGTCAAGCATTTCTTCTTCGTCCTGATCCGTCATTTGATCAGACAATTCATACTCGACATCATCAAGTGCCGCCATTTCTCCATGATATACACTGACTTTCACATTTGTCTTTTCACAAAAATCTTTTAAAAGTGCATAGGTTCTCTCATCTCTGCATCGGATTTCCTTGGGATATACTTTCTGATTCTTCCAGCCTTCTGCAAAAGCCTGCAGCATCTCCTGCGGATTTTTTTCTGCGTACATGACCATCGGAATCGGAAGCACATAATAGCTCTTATTTTCTACCACTAACAGCAGTAACGGATAATACGGTGTCTCCTCCGGATGATTCTGAACCGGCTCCATCATTCTGATCAGTTCAGATTCCCAAATGCCCTTTCGCGGCAGTTTTTTTACATGTGCCATTGCGATTTCATTCGTCGCGGGAACGTACTCATATGTATCTTCCTTGTCGCCGGGCAAAGGAGCAATCCCTGCCTGTATCAGCTGATCTCCCTTCACCTCAAACAAAGGTACTTCTTTTGTGTCAGGCATGATTTCCATAATCCCTATTTCCTTCGGATCCACGGTACGCAGCAAATCTGCCATTAATATTGCTGCCTCCGTTGCCTCTAATAGGGCCTGCTGATCCTCTTTGCTTCTTACCTTCCATGGATGACAGTTTGGCTCATACTTTATGAACTGAGGAAATGCATTCTTGCCTGACAGTCTGATATCATTTTTCTTTGCATATTCCCGTACCTCGTCCACCTCTTCAGGCATAAGATACTCCTTATTCTCAAGCGCCATCTGCAGGCAGTTCTGCTGAAGCAGCATTTCATGATCTCTGAACGGCGATCCGGTATATCCTCCGGCATTTGCCAGTGCACGATATCCCTGAAAGCCTGCTTCACCAATATATAAACCAAGAGCGCAGTATGTGCCGTTCTTTCCCATAATGCTCATATAGCCAATCTCACCACATGTCAGCTTTATTGCAAAAACCTCATTATCCCAAAGTTTCTTCCAGATACCAGCCTTCTTGTAACGAAACGCTGCATCATACAATTTATCCTTTGGCATCATCATTGCCCTCCCAGTTCTTGATATTATTACACATGATAAAAATATCATACACACATGCATAATTCAATCACTATTTCTCTCACCTGTGAAACCCAAACATTTTTGTTACGATGAAACTCACATTAATGCCCACACCACCGTCACACTATCCGTGACATCGATATCATCGGGATTGATGTCTATATCATAGGAATCTTCACAGCTCTTCATGCAGCATTCTTCCAGCATCATGGAATTCATGGGCCGTGATACGAACTCAAGCTCCGCCCAGGAATAATCAATGTTCACGATGTCTCCCAAGGCTACTCCAGCCGCTTTTGCAAGCACATCTGCCTTTTTCATGGAATCTGCTACTGCGGCTGCAAGCAATTCGTTTTTGCATTTTTCCGGTTCTGCAACCGTATATTCGATCTGGATCTCCGGGCGAGCGGCAGCATGTCCAAGGGCATAAAGAA
>JAQYOU010000064.1 GCA_028727105.1 bacterium | reverse complement strand
GTTTATTTGATTTTTTGTGAGTATCACATCCTTTTCATGCTATATATGCATACAATCCTGCTAATTTGTAATAAACTTAACTAAGTGACATTGGTTCAGGACAGGTCGAAGCATTTACTGCTGAGACCGTGATAGTATGATTCAGGAGTGCAAAAATGCCATTGCGAAGCAATTTTCATGCATTTTTGCATCGTTTCTGTGAAGGTACTGAACAGATACGAAATTATTATTTATGAGGAAGATCAATGATGTCTAAAATAGCAAAATACACAGCAATCATTTTGGGATTACTTCTATTAGCAATCAGTCTATGCCTGATAAAAACTGTCGGGGATCCGCAAGGAATCATGGCATCCTTGCCTTATGTCTGTATTGGCATTGGTTCCGGCTTGTTTGGGCATGGAATGGGGAATCTAATTTCTGAACGAGCAATCCAAAGTGACCCGGATTTGCAGAAAAAATTAATGGTATCATTCGCTCTTATGGATGTGGATATGATCGCTTTGCTTCTACTTGTTTTTGCATATCTTTTTGTTCATGGTTTTGGCATCTATTATCGAATAAAATTTGATAAAGAGATGTGACATAGGAATTTAGCTGTTGTTTGCTTTACCACCCAAATAAATGCCGCCGCTTATGGAAAACACCATAGCGGCGGTTTTTGTTTTAAACGTAAAGTCTGCTATCGAAATGCAAGCTAATACTGCAACCGTTTCAGGCCATCCATGGAAAATGTATATTCCGGCGTGTGCAGCGGATCCGTCAATTCATTGACATAATACCACGGATCGCTTTCATGAGCCGGATTTTTTAGCAGATGAAACTGCTGCGCCGGCATATAGCCCTGCGCAAGCAAAAATGCTTTATTTCCGGCATCGTTTTCACAGACATCAACCACCAGAACGACATGTCCGGGACTGCCTCCGTGAAGGAATACATCACCGGCACGGATCTCCTCCGTTCCGATGGGCGTTGCCTCACTATCCATTGACAGAGTTCCTGCATAGGAAAATATCATCTTCATATAACCCTGAAAACACTCATAGGAATCGTCATATCCGCTCGATGGCACCCACGAGACCGTATTTCCGTCAACTTTGATGCGCTGTCCGTCCCTCCACTTGCTGTATGGTGCAAGGAATCCATTCGTGAAATGGAAAGCAATGCGCTCATACTGACCGGTTTGCAGGAAATACTCTGCATATACGCGCATGACAGAGTCCGCGCACTGCTGCAGATCCTGATTTTCAATCGGCAGGTCAAACACAGCCGCATGTACGCTCTGATCACCCTTTTCTCTTCCGTCATATAAGAGCACCGGTGCGCCAGCCTCCTTCATCGGATAGGAACGCAGGAACTGCGTCAGACTGTCTTCCTCTGCCACAGTCCTTGTATAACCTTCCGGCGTATGCACCCTCGTTTCCAGTGTCATCCCCGCCGGGTCGATCAGCACTTTTTCCTCCGGCTCTGCCGCACTTGCATCTGGCAGATCGCCCTGTGCACTGTTTTCAGGCAACTCAGGTGTGAACTCTGCACCGGCATTCTCCGGGTTTTTCAGGGAAAGATCTGCCGGTTCGGATGTATCCGGCATTTCCGGCACCGACACCCCCGGATCAGACACATTTATCTCCTCATTCACATCTGTATGAAATGTTCCACAGCCTGTCATCAGAATGCCCATCGAAGTCAGCATTCCAAACAGTAACGCGCTCCACAACCTTGTTTTTCGTATTTTCAACTCATTCCTCCTCATACTGTATGACCTCCTGCGTATATTTTCGTTCCATATCATGCCGTTTTTTCCGGTTTTCCACTGTCTCAAATATAATGGAAAAATCGTAGTTCTCCGGATACAGCTCACTGGCCGCCACGTGCAGCTTGACGCGTTTATGGTTGATATAGATCTTTTTGTCCGGAAGCTGTACCCGTAACACACCTTTCTCATTGACCGGTTCACAGACAATGCCGATCTTTTTGTCGGGATAGACCATGACGCTGTCGCCCCGCTTGAACTTCTCCGTCAGCTCCGCGGTGGGCTTTTGGGTTTTCAGTTTTGAGATCTTTGCGTGATTTCTGGACTGTAGTGCCGGTTTTTGCCCGGTATGTTTCGAGCTGTTTGCTTTCCCGGCTGTATGGCGGCTGTTTTCTGCAAATGCATAATTCTTTACCGCTTCTTTCCCATAAGCAGCCTCGATCGCTACGGTCAACATTTCCGCAGGCATGTCGAGCCGGTCAGCGATATAAAATGCGCAGCTCTCCCCCGCTTCTCCGATCACCATCTGATAGGTGGGACGAATTGTTTCCTTATCGAAGGTCATGCGTGCATTGATGATGCCCTCCGCCTTTGACGCATATTCCTTCACTTCCGGGTAATGAGTGGTCACAAGAAATGTGGCGCCGCTCTTTCGCAGTTCCTCCAGAATGGCGATGGCGATTCCCATGCCCTCTGCCGGATCTGTTCCCGATCCCATTTCATCCATGATCACAAAGCTCTCCCGGTTGATCTCACCCAGCACCGTGAGCACATTTTTGATGTGTGCGGAAAAAGTGGACAGGTTTTCGGACAGATTCTGCCCGTCTCCGATGTCACACAGATAGGAGCTGTTCATGCAGATATCCGCCTCCCCACAGGTGACATGTAACCCACACTGGGCCATCATGCAATTCAGCATAACCGTTTTGATGGCCACTGTCTTTCCGCCGGTATTCGGTCCGGTGATAACGATGCCCCGGGTCTCACCACCGATCTCAAACTGCAGCGGTACATTGACCGCGCGATCCATCAGCGGATGTCTGGCATCCTTTAACACGATCTTCCGATCGGTATTGATCTGCGGCTCCACCGCCTCCATATCCATGCTTAGTTTTCCTTTTGACAGAATAAAATCCAGCCGTTCCATCATAGAGATATTCTCATTCATTACATCCGCGGAAGCTGCAACCATTGCTGTTAACGTATATAAAATACGATAAACTTCATTTTCCTCGCTGATCCGAAGCAGCTGCAGCTGCTCCGCGTACTTTGCCACGCCTTCCGGCTCAATAAACAAGGTACTTCCTGTAGCAGATTGATCGATCACGCTGCCCGGTACTTTCTGACGGTATTCCTTTTTTACCGGAAGACAAAGCCGCCCGCTGCGAAACGTGCTGTAGTTATCTGCCATATATGCCTTGTTGGCACGCAGGATCTGTTCCGCCCGCTGCTTCATTTCTTCTTCACATTTTGTGATCTGACCTCGTATCTGCAAAAGCTCCTTGGACGCATAGTCATCCACTGCACCGCCTCGGATCTGTCTGGCGATCTCCTCGCCCAGTTCTTCCTGCGCGTCAAAGTTTTCCTCATAAAAGCTCAGCGGATTGTCATACAGTTTTCCTCTTTCCAGATAGTCCTTCAGGCGCCTTATCGCCGCCAGCACCGCTTCTACCCGCTCCAGCTGATACGGTGTCAGACAGTCTCCTTTTTCCGCAGCCGTCAAAATATCTTTGATCTCATCCACCGACTGTAAAGGCGGAGTTCCCATTTTTTCCATTAACAGCCTTGCGTCTGTTGTATCCCGAAGTTGTTTTCTCAGTTCCAGCTCTGACAGGTAAAACGAGGTTTCTTTGATCCGTTCCTTTGCCTGAGCAGTCACTGCAAGATTCATCCATATTTCTTTTATTTTATCAAATTCGATCTGTTGTTCGATATTCATGTTCTTCTCTCCTATCTCAAAGTAACTATTCAGACCCCATCTCGATTTCGCTAAAGCTTCCTCTCGATGTGGCTTCTCGCCAAAGAAATCTCCACCCATACAGCCATTCATGCAAGCATGATGTCTGTATGATGTGTCGATTGCCTTGGCTCTGAATAGTTACAAAAAAAGACCATAGCCGCCCAATAGCGATACCATGGTCCATAAAAATAGTATATAGCGATTGTAAGGCGAAAATGCTGGCAGCCTATGCTGTCAGCAAAGGACAGACTGGTAGTGGGAACTACGAGTCGCCCCTGCAATATTTATTTTGCAATTTTCTCCATTACAGCCACAATTAACATCCAATATCTCCGTAATCATTTTTCATTCAGCCGATCCCGGCTGACCTAATGCCAAGTATAAGCATCAATCGGTCTTCTGTCAAGTCCGATTTTCTGGTCTCAGACATCCTTACGTCTATCACCACCGGTTCTGCCCTTTTTCCCCAGCGCCAGCCAGATGATAAAGCCCGCAAAGATCACTGCAACGATCATCCATGCGCAAAGTGTTGCGGTTCCTCTGGCCTTGAACATATCATAATAACCTTTAAAATATATGATCAGAATGATCAAGGGTAACACATAGGACATATAATCCCTGATCCAGCACGGAAGATCCCTGCCGGAACCGGTATTGGTTTCTTCAAGGAAGTTCTCGAATCCCCAACCATTCTTTCTCGTACAGAACAACACAAACAACAGACTTCCCAGCGGGAGTACGTTATAGGATACGATAAAGTCTTCCAGATCCATGATCGTAGATCCACCGCCGAGTGGCTGAATTGCTGAAAGCAGGTTATATCCAAGAACTGCCGGAGCTGACAACACGCTGATTCCCACAAGGTTTACCAGAACGGATTTTTTTCTGTTCCAGCCAAAAAGATCGATGGACATTGCAATTATATTTTCAAAAACAGCGATGACGGTGGACAACGCCGCAAAGCTCATAAATACAAAAAACAACATTCCCCAGATGCTTCCCGCCGGCATGTGATTAAATACATTCGGCAAGGTAATAAACATCAGCGAAGGCCCTGCATCCGGACTGATCCCGTAGGCAAAACATGCCGGAATAATGATGATTCCCGCAACAAGCGCGATCATGGTATCGATCAACACAACATTCACGGATTCCCCTGTCAGCTTGCGCTCCCTGGACAGATAGCTGCCGAAGATCTCCATGGAGCCCATACCTACACTGAGCGTGAAAAATGCATGGGTCATAGCGGCAAACACCACATTGCCGATGCCCTGTTCAGCCATTTTGCCAAAATCCGGAACCAGATAAAATCGCAGACCTTTCGCACTGTCTGCAAGCGTCACGGAACGCACTGCCATCACGATCATCAACACGATGAGCAGGATCATCATGACCTTACTCACCCGCTCCACACCCTTTTGTATACCAAAGGAACAGATGCCGATGCAAGGGAAAATTACAAGAAGCGTAAACGCCATCATGGTACGGGGATTTTGAAGCATTCCCTGAAATTCGTTCTCGATCACTTCTACACCTGCGTTTCCGATCCTCCCTGAAGCCATGACATATACGTAATAGATCATCCAGCCTGCAACCATCGTATAAAACATCATGAGCAGATAGTTTCCGGCGAAACCGAACCATTTAAAATGGTGCCATCTGGTTCCCTCCGGCTCCAGCGTCGTCAGCGCCGTACCGATACTGCTGTTGCTTCCCCGACCGATAGCAAACTCACAGATGAGAATCGGTATGCCCATTACAGCCAGACAGACCAGATAGATCAAAATAAATGCCGCCCCACCATACATTCCGCAAATATACGGAAACTTCCAGACATTTCCCAGTCCTACCGCACAGCCGGCGGATACCAGAATAAAGCCCAGCCTTGATGCAAATTTTTCACGGTTTTTGTTTTCACTCAAAACAGAACTCCTCCAAACATCATTTTGTAAAAGTATCTTAATATACACTCATATTTTATTCAAGCATAATCAGGTCTGTTTCCAAACATCCCCTACGGACTGCCCTCTGTAACGCGCAACTGCTTCGGCAAAAAAACAGAAAACACGGAACCCTTGGAGAGCTCAGACGATACCTTGATGTATCCGCCCTCTTTGCTCACGATCTCCCGCGCCAGGTACAGACCGATACCCACACCCTTCTCCTCATAGACCCGGGGCGAACGATAAAAACGGGTAAATATCTTCGCCGTTTCCTCCTCTGTCATGCCAATCCCGGTGTCTGTGATATCAACACATACAAACAATTCATATTCTCTGGTGCTGACCGTGATGAGTCCACCCGGCGCTGTGTATTTGATCGCATTATCCACAATATTTGAAAGCGCCTCCAGCGTCCACTTTAAATCGAACACTGCCACCGGATCAGATGTAAGATCTACCTGAAAGATCACACCCTTTTTTTCGGCACCGGACGCATACGCTTGATCCAACTGTCGGAGCAATTCACCCACACGATTTTGCTTTGGCGCGACAGCAATGATCCCATTCTCGAGCCGCGATGTCTTGACCAACGAGGCGATCAGGAAATTCATTTTCTCCGTCTGTGTCTCGATCTGACTGACGATCTGTCTCGTCCCCTCATCCAGCTCCGGTGCTTCTTTTAAGAGCTGCGCATACAATAAAATGTTTGCGATCGGTGTCTTCGTCTGATGCGAGATATCCGCAATAAATGTTTTGATCCGGTCTTTTTCCTGATTGACCTGACGAAGCGATGTGCTCCCTGCTGACAGGTAGCGGTACATTTTCGCCTCCAGCTTTGAGAGCTTTTTTTCGTTAAAGGAGCTCTCTGAAAAGGTATTGTCGATCGCCTGATCGATCATGTGCTCCAGTCGGGACATCGTGTTTGAAGTCCATACATACATGATGCCTACAAGTGCGACCAGTATTACGATCACAATAATCAATATCATAGGAAACATACTCATTTCTCCCACACATAGCCGATGCCGTAAACGGTTTTGATGGGTGCATCGGGCAGCTTCTGGCGCAGTCTCTTCACTGTTACAGACAGGGCATTCTCTTCTACAAATTCCGCCCCATCTGACCAGATCCGCTGCAACAGCAGATCCCGGGATAAGGTCTTCCCCATATTCTGCACAAACAGCTTTAACAGGCGCTGTTCCGTTTTACTCAGCTCCACCAGCAGATCGCCATCCAGAAACTTCATATTGTCAAAGTCAAAGGAATAATGCCCAAACTCATACTGACTTCCCTCACCCATCCGCCGCCTCGTCACTGCATGTACCCTTGCCCGCAAAACGGCCAGAGAAAACGGCTTTGTGATATAGTCATCCGCACCGCTCTCAAGCCCTGTGACAATATCAATTTCCATATCATTTGCTGTTAAAAATATGATCGGAACACTGCTGCTCTTTCGGATCTCACGGCACAGATCCAGTCCGCTTCCATCCGGAAGGTTGACATCCAAAATTACTAAATCTATACTGTCGTCAAACAACGCTCTTGCTTCTTTCACACAAAACGCCTGCACCACTGCCTCGCTGCCAAAGGACAGGGCAATCCCCTGATTTAGTGCACGATCATCTTCTACCACCAATAGCTTCATCTCTATATCCCCTTTACTACAGTCTGACACCTATTATACATTTCACAAAAGCATTTAGCAACATTGCATAAAAGTTTCCTATGGTAAATGTAAAATCTGTGCAAATTTTTTCTTGATTTTCTGATTTTCAAGTGCTAAAACATTATGTAGCAAAACAAATGACAGATGAAAAGCAACGAATGGGATACATCGTGCAGACAAGATATCTCACAGAGAGCCGTCGGTTGGTGGAAGACGGCAGATGTTCCTGCCCGACATCACCCACGAGCTTCACGCTGAACGTTACCGGAAGGATAATAGTAGGCGCAGACGTCCGCTCCCCGTTACCGGAGCAGCTGTTAAATGACAGTATTGAGTGGCTGTACATGAAAATGTCAGCAATACAGAGTGGTACCACGGAATATTCCGCCTCTGCAGTTCATAAGAACTGTAGAGGCGTTTTTTATATATACCAAAACTAGAAGAAAAGAGGTTAGATTATGAATGGTATCTTAATGATGGTTATCGCCCTTGTCGTACTTGGAGGCGCTTATCTCCTGTACGGACGATATCTTCAAAACAAATGGGGCATCGACCCCAATGCAAAAACTCCCGCTTATGAGCTGGAGGACGGTGTGGACTATGTTCCCGCTGACACAAATGTCGTTTTCGGACATCAGTTTGCATCCATCGCAGGTGCAGGCCCCATCAACGGACCGATCCAGGCTGCGATCTTCGGCTGGGTTCCGGTGCTCTTATGGATCCTAATCGGTGGTGTGTTCTTCGGTGCCGTACAGGATTTTGCAGCTATGTATGCATCTGTAAAGAATAAAGGACGTACCATTGGTTACATCATTGAAGAGTACATTGGAAAGCTCGGCAAGAAGCTGTTCCTGTTATTCTGCTGGCTCTTCTGTATCTTAGTTATCGCTGCTTTCGCAGATGTCGTAGCAGGAACCTTCAACGGTTTTGCTGTTGATGACGCAGGCGTTGTTACCTCAACCATCGCAGCAAACGGTGCAGTTGCAACCACTTCGATCTTATTCATCTTAGAGGCTGTTGCACTTGGTTTCATTTTAAAATATGCAAAATTAAACAAATGGGTCAATACCGGTATCGCCATCGTGATGTTGGTCGCAGCCATCGCCATCGGTCTGAACTTCCCCATTTATCTGTCCAGAAGTACCTGGCATCTCATCGTATTTGCCTACATACTGATCGCATGTGTTACCCCGGTTTGGGCACTGCTTCAGCCCCGTGATTACTTAAACAGCTACCTTCTGATCTTCATGATCGTCGGCGCTGTCATCGGTGTCTTTGTTTCCAACCCGTCCTGCAACCTTTCTGCATTCAACGGGTTTAACGTAAACGGACAGTATCTGTTCCCGATCCTGTTCGTAACCATCGCCTGTGGTGCTGTTTCCGGTTTCCACTCACTGGTATCTTCCGGAACTGCCTCCAAGCAGATCAAAAACGAAAAGAACATGCTGCCTGTATCTTACGGTGCCATGTTAATGGAGAGTATGCTTGCTGTGATCGCTCTGATCGCCGTTGCCTCTTTTGCAGACGGTGAGGCTGCTGCACAGGGTCTGACCACGCAGCCCCAGATCTTTGCAGGTGCAATTGCAAACTTCTTAACAGTCATCGGCTTACCTTATCAGCTCGTATTTACACTGATCACCCTTGCTGTATCTGCATTCGCATTGACATCTCTGGACTCCGTAGCACGTGTTGCACGTCTTTCCTTCCAGGAGTTCTTCATCGATGAGGATACTGACATGGAGCACTTAAGCCCCTTCAAGAAGGTAGTGACAAACGCATGGTTTGCCACCATCATCACACTGGTTCTGGCATTCATGCTGGCAAAGGTCGGCTACGCTGAGATCTGGCCGCTGTTTGGATCCGCAAACCAACTGCTGTCCGTACTGGCTCTCGTTGCCTGTGCAGTATTCTTAAAGAAGACCAAACGTCAGGGTGCAATGCTCTGGATCCCGATGTTCTTTATGATGGCAGTTACCTTTACTGCACTGACTATGACCATCGTTAAGCTTTTCACTGCTCTGACAACCACAGGTCTGACCCTTGGAAGCACCATGCAACTCATCTTCGCTGTTCTGCTGCTGATCCTTGGTGTCATCGTTGCCATTCAGGGTATTAAAAAGTTAACCGAGAAGGCTGACGCAAAGCAGGCTGCTTAATTCCATAGGCAATTGCGAAACAATTTTCGTTACGTTTTGGGTCATGTGAGCACATGTATGGCAGGCACGCTCTCGCTACTTGTCGCTGGCAGTGGTACATAAGTG
>JAQYOU010000063.1 GCA_028727105.1 bacterium | reverse complement strand
CATGGTCGGGTCAAAATTATCAATAGATTTCATAAGTCCGATGCATCCGATCTGGAACAGGTCGTCGATACTGTCTGTGTGACCGGAAAAACGTCGGATGATAGATAATACCAGTCGAAGATTGCCCTTGATGTATTCTTCCCTGGCAGCGGGATCGCCTTCTTTGATGCGGGCAAACAGAGCATCCTTCTCTTCATCTTTGAGTACGGGGAGTTTGGCGGTGTTGACACCGCAGATCTCGACTTTATATGCAGACATGGCTGTGAACCTCCGGAAAATACTACTAGAAGTCTGCTCAGAAAAAAGTAGAAATATACACGGTTGAATTCTTGGAAGGAATCATTTATAATAGGACCATGAAAGACTTAATAGCGGAACGCGATAAAAAAGAAAAAATGAATCACAGCATCGTCAAATGGTGGAACGTACATTATATGACAGCGGAAGAACTGGCGGAAGAGCAGCGGAAGGAAGCAGTGGCTGATGGCACACAGGAAGCGCTTGATCCGGCAGCTTATGATCCGGTGGCTGTAAACGCAGCGGAACCTGCGCAGGAGTTGCCGGATGCGGCACAGGAGATCATCGATCGTCTCAATCGGGAGGCGGCAGAGGACGAAGCCCGCAAGCAGCAGGAAATCGAAGAGGCAAGACGTACTGCGGAGGCCAACTTTAATGAGACTACAGGGGCTTACTCCGGAGCATACGGTGCAGATGGCATTCAGGATAAGCATAAGGAGCAGATCGATGCAATCCTTGCGGAAAAGGATGATGCGCTCAGGGATCTGATCCAGCGTGTCGGAGAAGATTAGCTCATAAAGCATGCGATAAAAGGTCCATTGGGCCTTTTTCAATGTAAAACGATGTAAGAGGAAAGGAAACGAATATGAAGAAGTTATTGGATCTGATCACCCGGACAATGGAGGGGGCTTTTGAAGAACTTGGTTTTGACAAAGGCTATGCGCGTGTGACGGTGTCAAACCGTCCGGATCTGTGTGAATTTCAGTGTAACGGCGCAATGGCACTGGCGAAGCAGGAAAAAAAGGCCCCGATCCAGATCGCGGAGCAGATTGCAGACAAGGTTGCCGGAAACGATCTTTTTGAGGAAGTCAGTGCCGTAAAGCCCGGCTTTTTAAATCTGACACTTTCAAAGAGATATCTGTCAGATTATTTAAAGAACATGGCAAAGGATGCAGACAGCAGTCGCTATGGCTGTGAGCGTGTGGAGAAGCCCCGGACGATCATGATCGATTACGGCGGACCGAACGTGGCAAAGCCGCTTCATGTTGGGCATTTGCGCTCGGCCGTGATCGGTGAGAGCATTAAGCGCATGGGTATATTTCTTGGAAATACCATGATCGGCGATGTTCACATGGGTGACTGGGGCCTTCAGATGGGTCTGATCATTACAGAATTAAAACAGCGCAAGCCCGATCTGCCTTATTTTAATAACGGATTTGTGGGTGAGTATCCGAAGGAGGCTCCTTTTACGATCGCTGAGCTGGAAGAGATCTATCCGACAGCCAGCAAAAAGTCGAAGGAGGATGAGCATTATAAGGAAAGAGCGATGCAGGCAACTTATGATCTGCAGCATGGAAACAGAGGCTATCATGCACTGTGGAATCATATCATTAAGGTTTCTGTGGATGACCTGAAGAAAAATTATAAGCGTCTGAATGTTTCCTTTGAGCTCTGGAAGGGAGAAAGTGATGCGCAGCCGTATATTCCCGAGATGGTGCGCCGGATGAAGGATGGCGGTTATGCATATATCAGCGAAGGTGCGCTTGTTGTTGACGTTAAGGAGGAGACGGATACAAAGGAGATCCCTCCCTGCATGATCCTAAAATCAGATGGTGCGTCACTTTATAACACCACAGACCTGGCTACGATCGTTCAGCGTATGCGCTCTTACAATCCCAGCGAGATCATCTATGTTGTGGACAAGCGTCAGGAGTTATACTTTACCCAGGTATTCCGGTGTGCAAAAAAGACAGGTATTGTAGGCGGAGATACGAAGCTTTGCTTCCTCGGTTTTGGTACTATGAACGGAAAAGACGGAAAACCCTTCAAGACAAGACAGGGAGGCGTGATGCGTCTGGAGACGCTTCTTACTGATATTGAAGATAAAATGTATGAGAAGATCGTTTCCAATCAGGATGAGAACAAGACCATGGATGAAGCAGAGGCACATCAGGTTGCTGCGCAGATTGCACTTTCCGCAGTGAAGTACGGTGATCTGTC
>JAQYOU010000062.1 GCA_028727105.1 bacterium | reverse complement strand
CTCCTGGGGCGTTGGCACAAACCTGATCACCTCAAAGGACAACCCTGCCTTCGGCGGCGTGTACAAGCTGGCTGCCATTCAGGCAAAGGACGGCACCTTTACACCGAAGATCAAGCTGTCCGAAAACTCCGAAAAGGTGACCAACCCCGGAAACAAGACGATCTACCGCATCTACGACAACGATACCAGAAAGATCCGGGCGGATCTGATCTGTCTGGCAGATGAGGTATTCGATCCCCATGAGGACATGCTGTTATTTGACCCCCACGAGCCTTGGAAAAAGACCCGTATTGCAGGCGACAGCTACACACTTCGAGAGCTGCTCGTTCCCATATTCCAAAAGGGCAAATGCGTTTACGAATCTCCTTCTACCATGGAGATCCGCGCCTACTGCGAGAAAGAGAAAGATACGATCTGGGATGAGACGAAACGTTTTGTCAATCCTGCGAAGATCTACGTAGATCTGTCAGACAAGCTGTACAAATTAAAGAATGATATATTAAATCAAATGCATCAGGCATAAAAACATTTCATCCGGCTTACAAAATGCGCATACAGCTTCAGAATTTAAACAGGCATTGTAAACCGGAAAAGAAATAAAATAGACGTAGAGAATAAACAGGCAGCCGAGATGTTTTCATGTAAGACACGCTCTCGCTCCGCGAAAAACGTAGCGGATACTAAAGATTTTCCGTCGTGAATATTTCACTTGGAAAATCTAAGTACCGACGTTTTTCGAGGGTCTTACATTGAAATACATCCTCGTCTACCTGTTTTCTTTTCCCTTTACCTTCCGTACCATGCAGCCTTATATTAGTTGAATCCCACGATCTTCTGCGTCAGTTTGTAAGCCGCCACAGAGATCTTACGCCCGCCTCTGCCGGGCAGGTTCATCGCATTTCCCATGATCCCGTTTCTGAGATGATGGAACAGGCGGATATCATAGTCCTTGATATATTTCCAGAGATCACGTTTTTTCTGCAGGTTCTCCTCTGTTCCCGAACGGAGCAGAAGCACGGTAGAAACAACGGTGATGATCTCCAGGTAATTGAACATATATTTGCGGAGACGTTTATTCTGGATCCTCCAAAGGTCATAATCCTCGATCATCAGCTTATTCACTTTGATCTGCTGGTCGATGCGGCCGATCATGATCTCCTCGTTCACGGACTGATCCTCACGACCGATGTAGTAATGATACAGATCCACATCCATATAATACATCTTCTTCACATAGGGCAGAGGATGATATACGTAGATATTATCCACATAGAAGGTGTGCTTCGGCAGCTCCAGTTTACATTTATGCAGCACACCCGTACGATAGATCACCGAATGCATGAGCAGATAATGCCCTTTTGTGATCATTTTTACATCGTTCCATCCGAACACCCGGTCAGTCGGGAACATCGACGTATAGCGCATGACCTTTTTGTGCTTTGCACCTACTTTATCGTACACAAAGTTTGCAATGAACATATCGATGGTTTCATCACCACCGGCCAGACGGCGCAGCTGATCCAGCACCGTCAAAAACGCCTTTTCATCTACCCAGTCATCACTATCCACCACCTTAAAAAACAGACCGGTCGCATGCTGCACACCTGCATTGACCGCCGAGCCATGTCCGCCGTTTTCCTGATGGATGGCACGGATGATCGTGGGGTAGCGTCTGGCGTAGGAATCCGCGATCTCCGGTGTCGCGTCCTTGGAACCATCATCCACGATCAGGATCTCCACATCCTCGCCGCCCACCAGCAGCGACTTGATACAATGCTCCATATAATCCTGTGAATTGTAACAGGGAATTGCAATCGAAAGTAATTTCATCGTTTTTTCTCCATGATCCTTTCTGCCAGATCAAGCGCCTTGCGCGCCATGGCATCCATGTTGTAATACTTGTACTCTGCCAGTCTGCCCAGCAGATAAAAATCGGACAGGCCGGCTGTCAATGCGCGGTACTTTTCATACAGCGCCTCGTTGTCAGCGTTTAAGATCGCATAATATGGGATCTCCCCCTCCGCTCCGCGATAGGCAAAGGGATATTCCCGTACGATGGTCGTACCCTTACAGCCTGTTTGTCCCGTCAGATATTGAAACTCCGTAATACGGGTAAAGTCTTCGCTGACCGTATAATTTACAACGGAATGACCCTGCTGGAAATCCTCCTGATCCAAATGCGCAAAGTCAAAGCGCAAGGATCGGTAAGGCAGACGGCCATATCTGCAGTCAAACAGTTCATCCAATGCTCCGGTAAAGATCACCTCTCCGTCAAAGGGACTGCCATCAAACAGGATCCCCTCCGGCGAGATCGATAAACGATCCGATGCCTTTACGCCAAGCTGCACCTCAATATTCTCATGATCCAAAAGCCGCTCAAACATCGGGGTAAAGCCCTTCAGCGGAACTCCCTGGTACTTATCCTGAAAATAGCGGTTATCATAGGAGATCAGCACCGGCACCCGGCCGGTCACCTCCGGAGAGATCTCCTCCGGCTTCTGTCCCCACTGCTTCATGGTATAGCGCAAAAATATATTTTCATAGACGTATTGCGCGATCTGTTGGATATCCGGATCCGCACTCTTCTTCAGCTCCATGATCGGCACACGACTTCCCTCTCCGTAGGCTGAAATGAGTTTTTCTTCCAGTTCCCTGGCTTTTTCTTCTTCGTAAACCAGATGCAGGGTGTTCAGATTAAAAGGGATCGGGATCAGCTCCCCCTCCACATTTGCCACTACCTGATGCCCCTGCGGATACAGATACCAGTCTGTAAATCTCGAGAGATATTCATACACTCCCTCGTCATTTGTATGAAAAATGTGCGGACCGTATTCATGGATCAGCACACCATATGGATCATCCTTGTCATAGCAGTTTCCGCCGATGTGGTTCCTCTGCTCCAAAACGAGCACCCGGCGGCCGCCTTTCTCTGCCAGCCGGCGCGCTGCAACTGCACCTGCAATGCCTGCGCCGATCACGATCGTATGATACATGTTTACCCCCTTTTTCTATATCAATTGTCATGGTCTTGAAATGTTTACAGAAAATTCATAATCCCATCACAGCCATGTCATAATTCATCAGTATTATATAACCATATTAAACAACAAACAAGCTAATTCACGAAAACTTCCCATATTTTCTTTTTCATAATGTAAAAGGGCGATGCGCAACGCGCAACGCCCTCCTCTTTTACTCTAAGAACTTTTCCTGGCCGATACGAATGTTCATATAACGGGAATACGCTGCATAGGCAGCCGGGATCGCGTATTGCTCTTCCGAAATCTGTGGTTCTACAAACAACAGTCCGCTGCCGGTCCCCGGCTCCTCCACCAAGACGGCATACCCCCGCATCTGCCATTCCACATGGGAAAAGATGTGCTTTGCATCTGGCAGCTTTTGAATACGGATGGGCGAAAGACCCTGTTCCTTCACAAAATCCAGCACCTGTTTCTTAGACGGATAACCCTCCATATAAGGGAATTCGTACATGCCGGCCAAAAGCCCCTGCTGCGGACGCTTCTGAAGCAAAACACGATCGCCGTCACGGATCACAAGCACCGTCTTTTTTTCCAGGCGCCGGGCCTTTGCCTTTGTCTTCACCGGAATCTGACCGGTGGTTCCGCCCGCATGGGCAAGGCAAAGCGCCTGCCACGGACATTCCGCGCAAAGCGGCTCTCCGTTTGGCACACAGACCGTTGCCCCCAGCTCCATCATAGCCTGTGTAAACATCCCGGCACGGTCCCGGGGAATGACTGGAAGCAGCGTCTGCTCCACCTTTGTCTTCACCGACTGCTTTGCGATATCCGAAGGATCCTCTGACACGCGCATGAGAATTCGAAGCACATTGCCGTCCACGGCTGCTGCCGGCCGACCGTATGCGATGGAAGCGATTGCGGCTGCCGTATAATGTCCGATACCTTTCAGCTTCAACAGTTCTTCGTAATCAGCCGGAATCTCACCACCATATTCACGCATGATGGTCTGAGCCGCGAGCTGCATGTTCCGGACCCGGTTATAGTAGCCCAGCCCTTCCCACAGCTTTAAGAGCCGGTCCATCTCGCACTCCGCCAACGCCTGCACATCAGGAAGCGCCTCCATAAAACGTGCATAAAAAGGTTTGACCGCCTCCACCCGCGTCTGCTGCAGCATGATCTCAGACACCCAGACATGATAGGGTGTCGGCTCCTTGCGCCACGGCAATTGCCTGGCATGTGACGGATACCACTCCAGCAGCGGATCGACCAGCTGTGATAAATCGTATGTGTCCAGCATCTCTTTCTCCTTTGCCTTTCTCCTCAAAAAAAGCTGTGGCAAATGCCACAGCTTTTTGCACATGTTTGATTCAGAATATTATTTATTCTGGAAAGGAACCACCTTTAACTTCTTCTCAGGATCCTTCTCTAAGAAGTTGCCCATACCAGCCTTCTGATCCTCGGTCTCGAAGCAGCTTCCGAACAGCTTCTCCTCGATCACGATCGCATCATCCATAGCTGCATCTAAGCCATCATTAATCGCTTTCTTGCAGGCACGGACTGCGATAGGAGCATTTGCAGCGATGATAGAAGCAAGCTTCTTTGCAGCAGGCATCAGCTCCTCTGCGGGATATACATTATTTACAAGACCGATTCTGTAAGCCTCGTCAGCCTTGATGTTGCGTGCGCTGTAGATCATCTCTTTTGCCTTGCCTACGCCAACGACTCTTGCCAGTCTCTGGGTACCACCAAAGCCGGGAGTGATTCCAAGGCCAACCTCAGGCTGTCCGAAGATCGCATTGTCAGAGCAGATACGGATATCACAGCTCATTGCGATCTCACATCCGCCGCCAAGAGCAAATCCGTTGATCGCGCAGATCACGGGAACCGGTAACGTCTCGATTCTGCGGAAAACATCGTTACCCTTCTTACCGAAAGCTTCGCCCTCAGCCTTTGTCAGGGTGCTCATCTCTCCGATATCAGCACCGGCTACGAAAGACTTGAATGCATTGCCCTTCTTATCCGGACCACCGGTCAGGATCACGACTCTGACATCAGCGTTTGCCTCAATTTCAGTCAGAGATGCATTGATCTCATCTAATGTCTCACTATTCAGTGCATTCAGCGCTGCGGGTCTGGTAATTGTTAAAGTAGCAATTGCGCCCTCAAATTCTAACGTTACATTGTTCATTGGTTTACCCTCCTAAGATACGTATAGTCACGACAGCAGCTATACCACACAGCTGTCATTCAAATGTTACCTTTAATGTACCATTTTGTGAAAGATTTGTCAATGTTGTAACAGGCTTTGCATCTGACTAATTGCATGATCCGTCAAAATACACTTTCCATGCTCTCTTATGTATGCAACCTGACTCTCCTCTGCGCTGAGCGAATCCATGAATTCAATGGAAGCAGACATGACCTGACAGATCTGTCTTTCATCCATGTTTCCCCGGCGAAGGACCAGACAATAGACATGCTCATCCTCCAAAAGATACAGTTCGCTATCCATCTGAAGCTGTGCTTCAATATCTCCTGCCAATCCCCTGCAAAAGGACTGCAAGGTATTCAGGTCATCAAATTCCAGCAGAAACACCTGATGTTTTCCTCCGGAACTGCAGGGCATTTTTTTCGCAGTTTCTTCCGTTTTATCTTCCACCGCGTTTTTCAGATTGCTCATGGCAGAACGCAGGCCTTCCAGAATTTCCATCAGATTTCCTGCCTGCTTTTCCGAAAACGTCAGCGCCAGCTTGTTATCAGGCAACACCGCAACCTGAATGGTCAGCGGACCGCCCTGAACCTTAAAACCGACCTCTTCTTCTGCCAGTTCTATCATCTTCCGCAAAAACTCTTCGGTTTTTCCATTATTAGAAAGGAAATCATCCATTTCCAATCCGTTTTCCTGTAGTTCATCCTGTGTAACAATACACCGAACCGTATCTGTACTGATCCGTTTAAACCTCATTTGTATCCCACCTCTGGTGCAGTTCTGCTCTCTTATCACATATTGTAGCACAAAACACAGAGGTTGCAAACTGTATTATTTTTCCCTGTCAAAGCAAATACAGATCGCTTTTGTAAACAGGTCTCCCTCATCCATCTCTGTTTGGAGCTCCACAGAGGCTCCCACGCGGTTTAGAAGTTCCATCATATCCGCCAGTCCATTTCCGGTTCCCCAGGTCGTATTTCCCCGTTCCCCGAAATGCTCCAAAATTTCGCTGCGAAAAGGTATTCCACTGTCATAAACGCGGATCAGCACATGCTTTGCTTCATCTCTGACGATCATCAGCAGGATCATCCGGTTCAAACAGGGCTCAACCGCCTGGATCGCGTTGCGCAAAAGATCACCGATCAAGCGGGTGATCTCTCCATCCGTAATGTCCATGCGCCGCATATCTTTTGCAATCTGCGTATTCACATAAACATCCAGCTCCGTACCTTTCTTTGCACATTCTGTGATCTTCGTTCGCAAAAGCAAATCCAGAAGGTCGATCCCGGTCGTTTCAAACACCTCTGCGCTCATTTCATCTCCTTCCAGTTCTCTTCCATAATCCATACAGACGGCTTTCAGCTTCCCCCGCAGCTTTTCATCCATGCTCCCGTCCAAACTCCCCGCATAGCTTACGATCATTGGAAGGATCTCCCTTGACCGGTGAAGAATGCGGCTCATCCTGGCATTATCATCCGCATAGGCCTGCTGACGCTTTTCCATTTGATGGTGATCCAAAAGCCATAACACTGCAAAAAATACTGCCAGATAGGAACAGGCTGCAGAAGCCAAAACATACTTCATTTGATCAAATGCGTAAGAAACACGTATGAGCTGTTCCGCAAGAATCCATACGATGGACAAGATCATAGAAATATTGATGACCCAGTCCCGGTTGATCGGCACCAGCAAATCCCTTTTCCGTGTCAGCTGGACGATGATCAAAAGCCTGATGGCACTGAGTATCAGGAGCCTGGCCTCCGTTGCCCGAAATCCCAATACCCCCGCTACGGCTCCGCATATACCTGCCAGCACCAGATTGATCACAAAATCCGTCCCGTACGCCACAAGCGCACACTTGAGATTTCTGATCCTGCTGTGCCCACTGTGCATACAGACACTGTATAATACAAGCAACGCGCAGACAAACACCGGTGTCAGATATCCGGTATATAAAAAAAGCTCTGCCCCATATTTCACTGTTGTGAGCAACACCAAAAAGATCCCTCTGACAATCCCGGTTCCTTTTGATGTGAACAGTTCGTATATGAGCATGAGCATATACATATGTATGAAAATCGAAATAATCTCCACAGCTACCTCTCCATATTTGTTTTCCTATAGACCGTGTAAATTAAGCATATCCTTCCTATCTGAAATTTACTGGCAGTCGGTTTTTAATATTCTGTCGCGCTAATATATACATGTCGATAAAATTCCATATTTTTCCTTTATTTATTGTAATTGATTTTGTCGATATTTGTCGATAGTTTTCGCAAAATTCAGCAGTCATTCAGCCGGAAGAACGCTTTTCAGGGAAAATTCGAAGGAATTTCCTGTGAAAAAGAAACAAAGGCCTGACGCCTGCCATATGCAGTCATCAGACCTTTGTTCCTGTTCTAAACCAGTCCGGCTGTCAGCTCCTGTTCATGGATCCTGATCCGGCTTGCCATATTTTCAATAAACTCTGTATTGGTGGGTCTTCCTCGATCCTCTTGATAAGGAAACGGATAAAAACGGTGCAAGCGCATGATATCCGCCTTTGTAAACGCAGCCTCAATGGCGCAACGGATGGATTTCTCCACGTTGCCTGTTGAAGTATTCATGATCCTTGCAACCTCCGGATAAATGTCGATCATAACATAAACGTTTTCCTCCGGACAGTTTGCATACAGCAAGATCGCCTCCACCAGATAATTGAAGCCGACCATTTTCCGCTTGATCCCCATCATTTCCAGTTCCGTCATCAGGTTGTTCCGGATGATCGTTTCTTCCTTATCACGGGCAAATTCCAGCACCAGCGGATGCTCATAAGCGGACATTGCAAAACGGCTGAAGGGAGAAAGCTTCTCAACAAGACTAAGCACACGCACAGGCGAGTAACCGGCATTCATTTTCTGGTACACGTAATCCGCCCCATGCATTCTGGCGTAGCTAAGGGTTACATTGGATACGGTATTTGTCACCACGATCGTAAAGGGCACATCCATCCCCTGCTCCTCGATCTGCGACAGCAGGGAAATCCCATCGCCTTCCTTCAACTCCAGATCCAGGATCATGACATCCACCTTATGATGAGACAGATAACGGAGGGCATTCTTCTCACTCCCCGTATCATATACGATCCGAATGCCCGGGCGCTTTTCCACCAGGGAACGATACTGATCCACTACATATTTTTCGTCCTCAACCATAAGGATCATCATGTCTTTTGTTGCTGCAGCTTCCACTGACTTCCTCCTAAAGCTCACTCTCCAAAATCCTCAAACAGCGGTGTGGAGAAATACCGCTCTGCCGTATCGGGCAGCACGGTAACTACCGTTTTACCCTTTCCCAGCTGCTTTGCAAGACGCAGGGCAGCTGCCACATTCGTTCCGCTGGAGATTCCGCACATGATTCCCTCTTTTCGTGCGAGATCCCTCGCTGTCCGGATCGCCTCGTCGTCCGTGACAATGCAGATATCTTCATAGATCTTCTGATTCAAAATAGCGGGGATCACACCGTCGCCGATACCCATCTGCAGATGCGTTCCAATGGACCCTCCGGAAAGGATTGCCGCATGCTCCGGTTCCACCGCCCAGATCGTCATATCCGGATTCTTCTCCTTTAAGATCTCGCCGATACCGGTAATGGTGCCGCCGGTTCCGATGCCGGAGCAAAAGCCGTGGATCGGTCCATCCACCTGCTCTAAGATCTCAAGCCCGGTCTGATCCCGGTGCACCTGCGGATTGGCAGGATTTTCAAACTGCTGGGGCACAAACACCCGCGGATCGTCCTTTGCCATCTGAAGCGCGATCTCCACACATTCCTCGATGGCTTTTCCGATATTTCCCGCGTCATGGACAAGCACGACCTCCGCACCGTAATGACGCATCAGCTTTCTGCGCTCCTCGCTGACAGAATCCGGCATGATGATACGAACATGATAACCCTCCACCGCGCCGACAAGTGCCAGCCCGATGCCCTGATTGCCACTCGTAGGTTCCACAATGATCGTATCTTCCTTGATCAGCCCGCGCTCCTTTGCATCTTTTAACATGTTGTAAGCCGTCCGCGTCTTGATGGAACCGCCTACATTCAATCCCTCAAATTTGACCAGCACCTGCGCGCTGTCCTCTTCAACTATATGATTCAGGCGGATCATCGGCGTATGCCCCATCGCCTCTAAAATATTGTTATAAATCATCGTTTCCGCTCCCTTTATATAAACTCAAAAAAAATATATCATATATTTCCAATTTATGCAAAAAAAGATGTGTCTGCGCATGCACAGACACATCGAAATATCCATTTATATAGATTATGCTTTCTTATTCTCTCTGATCTTAGCGAAGATCGCCTGCAGTAAGATGAAGAAGCATAACAGGATCGCTGTAATGATGTTTGCCCAGGAGCTGATCAGCTTTCCATTGGATTTTACCAATGTGGAGATCGTACCGTTGATGAGTACACCAAACAAGGTACCCACAATATTGCCGACACCACCGGTCAAAAGCGTTCCTCCGATGACGGCGGAGGATATCGCATCCATCTCAAAGCCAAGTGCCTGTGTCGTTGTTCCGCACATGGTATTTAAGCAGTAGCAGATACCACCGATAGAGCAGAGCACACTGGCAAGGACATACGTCATCATCGTTGTTTTTGCAACATTTAATCCCATCAGTGTTGCAGATGTCTGGTTACCGCCGACCGCATAGATGGAACGGCCAAACTTTGTGTATTTCAGCATTAAATAGATCACAACAACAACAAGCAATGCCACGATTACGGTCGGACGTACATAAGGGATCTGTAAAACACCCTTCTTGTTTGTATAAGCACCGATACCGAAGGGGATCTTCGCCTTTGCATTTGAGATCGCTACGAAGATCTTGTCGCTTGTGATACTTACCTGATCGGTTTCGATCACCGCGGTCATACCTCTGGCAAAGAACATTCCTGCCATCGTTGCGATGAAGGGCTGGATCTTTAAGTATGCGATCAAAAATCCCTGTACACAGCCAAACACAAGACCGATGAGTAAAATGAGGATCATCAGTGTAATACTGCTCATACCCTTGTGCTCAATACCTACTGCAAGGATCATACAATCCATTGCAACCAGGGATCCAACCGAAATATCAATACCACCGGTCAGCATAACACAGGTGGTTCCTGCTGCGACACAGATGAGTCCGGCATTGTTGATCAGTACGTTTAAGAAGGTCTGTAAATGTGTAAAACCTTTATCCGCGTATACAATGCAGCCCATTGCGTACATCGCGATAAATAACACGATTGTGATTAAGAGCAGAATGTTATTTCCGCCGATCTTTAACTTCTTCATCCTAGTTCGCCCCCTTTACTGCTGCCTTTTTTGAAGATAATTTCTTAAAATAGTCTTTTACAGGCTGTGACTGGATGACAACGATCAGGATAACCACGATTGCCTTGTAAACCGGTGCCTGCGCAGAGGAAACCTTCAAAGCATATAAGGTGGTGGTGATCGCCTGGATCGTGTATGCACCAATGATGGAGCCGGCAAGGCTGAATTTACCGCCGCCAAGGCTGTTGCCGCCGAGCGCAACTGCAAGGATGGCATCAAGCTCCATGTTTAATCCGATATTATTGGTATCTGCAGAGTAGATACGAGAGGTAGCTACGATACCTGCAATACCGGCACAAAGACCACAGATCGCATAACACATTAAGATGATCTTTGATGAATTGAAACCGGAAATACGAGCTGCTTTTCTGTTAATACCAACTGCCTGAATGAAGGTTCCGACTGCCGTGAACTTCAAAACAAGCGCAGCCACAAGAATGCATAATGCAGCCACAAGGATCGGCGTCGGGATCATTCCACAGTAAGATCCGAGGAACTGGAAGGACGGAACACGTACGTAAACGATCGCGCTGTTGCAGAGCAGCAGTCCAACCGCACGTCCTGCCGACCACAGGATCAGCGTTGCTACCATTGGCTGAATATGCAGATATGCAACCAAAAATCCATTAAAGATACCGCAGACAACTGCAAGTGCGACACCTGCCAGGATACCAACAACGAGAGGAACCTTATACTCGGATACGTTTGTCACACCGTAGCCAGCTAACAGCATACAGCACATACCGCCTGCCAAAGACATTACGGAACCAACCGAAATATCTGTTCCTGCAGAAGCAGATACAACTAAAGTCATACCGATGGCCAGGATCGCAACCTCAGAACCGCGGTTTAACACGTCGATCAGACGACCAAACAGAACGGTATTACCGGAACTGGTCACCTGCGTAGCGATCTGGAAGAATGACAAGGGCGGATTTCCGCAAGCAATATCATAAATAACGTTTAACAGCATTACCAGGATCATACTGAAGATCGGTAAAAATAATTTCATTTTTGTGATTTTCTTAATACTATTCATGGTGTTCACCTCCTGCGATCGCATGCATAACACCTTCCTGTGTCATCTCATCGGTACCGATCTCTCCAACCTTCTGGCCGTCGCGGAGAACTGCCATACGATTACAGGTACGCAGCATCTCTTCAATCTCGGAAGAAATAAAGATCACGCTCTTCCCTTCCTCCGCCAGCTTGATCACCAGCTTCTGGATCTCTGTTTTTGTACCAATATCAATACCACGGGTAGGTTCATCTAAGATCAGGAAATCCGGCTCCGTAGCAAGCCATCTTGCCAGGATCACCTTCTGCTGGTTACCGCCGGACAGCTGTTTGATCAGCGTTTCCTTGCTTGCCGTCTTGATCTGCAGCATCTCGATGAACTTATCTGCAATCTCATTCTGCTTTGCCATCGGGATCTTTTTAAACATACCCTGCTTCGCCTGCATCGCAAGAACAATGTTCTCTCTGACAGACATATCGCCAATGATACCTTCCGCTTTTCTGTCATCCGGAAGCAATCCCATTCCAAGATTCATGGCATCGATAGGTGCCTTGATCTTTACTTCTTTTCCATCTACCTTTAAGGTACCGGTCTGTGCACGGTCTGCACCGTAGATCGCACGGGCAAGCTCGCTTCGTCCACTACCCAAAAGTCCGGTCAGGCCCACAACCTCACCTTTATGTATATCCAGATCGAAGGGCTTGATCTTTCCTGCATGAGATAATCCCTTTGCCTCGATCTCCAGCGGAACATCCTTGAAATCCTTGATGCCCTCCGGCTTGATGGAAGAAAGATCATCAAAATCCTTACCCATCATGGCTGCTACCAGCTTGACTCTGGGCAGCTCCTCCACACTATACTCACCAACCAGTGTACCGTTACGAAGTACGGTGATTCCGTCACATACCGCATACACCTGCTCTAAGAAGTGCGTAACGAAGATGATACCTACGCCCTGATCTCTGAGCTTGCGCATCATGTCAAACAGCTTTTCTACTTCATTGTCGTCCAATGAAGAGGTAGGCTCGTCTAAGATCAGAACCTTACTTTTCATATCAACAGCACGGGCAATTGCGATCATCTGCTGCAATGCCAGTGAATAATTTTCCAAATTCTGTGTTACATCAATATCCAGTTCCAGACTCTTCATCAGCTCAGACGCCATGGCATTCATCTTCCGGCGATTGACTGTATGAAGCTTTGTTAACGGTTCACGACCGATAAATAAATTCTCTGCAACAGAAAGATTCGGACAAAGGTTTACCTCCTGATAAACGGTAGAGATACCTTTTTTCTGTGCATCCATCGTGTCCTTATTGACGATCGGTCCTTCAATTCCATCTACATAGATCTCACCGGCTTCAAATTTATTCACACCGGTCAGACATTTGATCAGGGTGGATTTACCGGCACCGTTTTCTCCCATGAGTGCCCGGATCTCACCCTTTTTCAACGTAAAATCAACATTGTCCAATGCTTTCACACCTGGGAAAGTCATACATATTCCACGCATGGTCAAAGCGATATTACTATCCATCCTTCTACCTCCTAACATGCAATAGCAAGCATATAGGGAGGGAGCCATAATGACGCCCTCCCTATGTTTAGTTCATCATAAGCTTTATTCACAACTGGGTGTACAATGATTTGAATTAGTATGCACGTCCTGCTAATACTTCATCAGTCATTGTTGTAGCATACTGGCTTGTGATACCAGGAGCAACGAAAGCCTCATCCTTAACAACGGTAACTGCATCTACAGTCTGACCAGCCTGAAGCTGATTAATAACAGTTGCTGCAAATGTAGCCTGCAGAGGATTACACTCTACGTTACAGCTGATCTTTCCATCTAAGGTGTACTGAAGTCCGTCATGAGTAGCATCGTAAGAGATGATGGTAACGTCGCCGTCAACACCGTAGGTGATACCTGCTGCATCCATAGCGTCCATTGCACCATAAGCTTCGTTATCGTTCTGGCAAACTACTACGTTGAAATCTTTGTAAGACTTGATGTAGGACTCCATAACTTCCTGGCCGCCTGCCTGTGTGAAGTCACCAGACTGAGAATCAAGGATCTCCCACTCGCTGTGGTTCGCTGCGATATTGTTGAAACCTTCGGTACGTCCAAGAGTTGCGGAAGCACCTACAGAACCCTCGATTACAAGGATCTTAGCCTCTTTGCCGTCTAAGTACTCCTCTAACCACTTACCAGCGGTCTCACCTTCAGCTACCATATCACAACCGATCTGAGTTGCATATAATGAAGGATCAGCATCTACGGAACGGTCAACGATCAGAACCGGAATACCTGCATCCTGAGCTTCCTGAAGAACAGTATCCCAACCAGCGGTCTCGATCGGAGCTACACAGATATAATCCAACTCCTGCTCGATGAAGGAACGAACTGCCTCAAGCTGAGCTGCGTTGTCATTATCGCAGTCAACAAATGTTAACTCGAAGCCATTCGCTGCTGAGAAAGTATCCTGATAGTTCTGGGTGTTAGCTGCACGCCAGTCAGACTCATGACCAACCTGTGCAAAACCAACTGTGATGACACCGTCATCTGCTGCTGCATCGTCTGCTGCAGGCTCTTCTGCTGCGGGCTCCTCTGCTGCAGGCTCTTCTGCTGCGGGTTCCTCTGCTGTAGGAGCATCTGCAGGAGCTTCTTCCTTAGATCCACATCCTGCTAACATGGTTGCTGCCATAGCTACTGTCAGTAAGCTTGCTAAAACTTTCTTTTTCATACTCTTTGTTTCCTCCCTTATTATAGTTCGTTGAATTTGTTTTGTAAGGTATTTCGTCCTTACATGTTTCATTATACGAATCCCAACATGAAATTCAACCGAAAATTGTTTACTTTTTCCAGTTTTGCTCTATTGAACAATACAAATTTTTTCTTTTTTCACTGGATTTCAATACAAATTTATGTTTTAATGGAGATACGTTCAAATATTTACGATAACAGGAAGAAAAAAGTGAAATATTTACGAATCTGTTACAGGATTCTACCATTTTTTTATTGGTCAACTTGGCAAAAACATGTTTTGAACGGTGTTATTTTTCGATTTTTAAGATCAGAAAGAGTAAAATTTCACCCCGCAGGCACCGGACACAGGGGAAAAAGTAAAAATTTTACCGGAGGATTTCCATGATTCCAAAATATCAACGCATCGCAGACCGTCTGCGGGCACAATTAACAGGTGAAACACGCATCCGCATGACAAAGCTTCCCACCGAAAAAGAGCTCTGCTCCCTGTACGGCGTCAGCCGCCAGACCGTACGCCAGGCCTTACAGCTCTTGGAAACAGAAGGACTGATCGAACGGCGCCAGGGCAGCGGCGCATATGCCACCGGCCTTCACCCGGACAGTGCCCACAACCGGATCGCGATCCTCCTGCCCACAGACAACGACTATATCTATCCCCGGCTGCGAAGTGATCTGCAGACACCGATTCTAAAGGAGGGCTTTGCCGTCTCCTTTTTTCTGACTGGCCACTCTGTCGCAAAGGAGCGCGCGATCTTAGAGCAGCTGCTTTCCGTTCCTCTGCGGGGGCTGATCGTGGATCCGGTAAAAAGCGCCCTGCCAAACCCGAACCTGGATCTGTATGAAAGGCTTTGGAGCAGACAGCTCCCCACGGTATTCTTAAGCTCCGGATACACCAATTTTTCTCCCCATACCGTGATCGCGGAGGACAATCTCGCAGGTGCCATGCAGCTGACACAGTATCTGATCAGTAAACGGCACACCCGTATTGCCGGGATCTTCTGTCAGGATACGCTGCCCGGGCACTACCGCTATCTCGGCTTTACGTCTGCCTGTGCTTCGGCAGCTATTCCGTGGGACGATGCAAATATCCGCTGGTATTCCACCGCCGAGCTTACCGCGCTGCAAAAAAAGCAGGACACCGGGTTTCTTGCGGATTTCGTCCGCCAGAACCTCAGTGCCTGCTCTGCAGTCATCTGTCAGGATGATGAAATTGCTTACTGGCTCATCAAAGAGCTCATCCTCGCCGGAAAGCATGTGCCGGAGGATGTGAGCGTTGTCAGCTTTGATAACAGCTATCTGTGCGATTTTTCTGTTCCGGGGATCACCTCTCTGTCCCACAAGGCACACGCGGAGCCGGCAGCTGCCGCTGCCGATGCGCTGCTGACACAGATGAGGGGAAAAGCCGTCGATTCTGTGAGCCTTGGCTTTGAGCTGGTGGAACGCGCAAGCTGTATCTCTCTGGCGTAAGCGAAAGGCGCTGTTTTGCTTTCACACGATCCCTCGTGTCGCCCGGTTAGTGTTTTCTTGCGATTTCGCCCGGTAGTCTCTGGGAGAAACACCCACCGTCTTTTTAAACACGAAGCTGAAGTAGTGGGCATCCTTATAGCCCACTGCCGCAGCTATCTGGGCGCTCGACTGGTCACTCTCCTTAAGCAGCCGCTTTGCCTGCTCCATCCGCTTATTTGTCACATACTCCACAAAGGTCATCTTCATTTCCTGTGAAAACAGACCGCTGAAATAGTTTGGGCTCATGCCGATGGCCCGGGCCACCTCATTTAAGTTCAGCGTGGTCTGCATATAGTTTGCTTCAATATAGTCAAGGGCATTCTGCAGTACCTTTTTGCCCTGAGTCTTCTGTTTTTCATCCCGAAGCCTGAGCGCTTCCGTCAAAAGCGTCCGGACATACTCAGCCATCGTATCCGGTCCTGTCACCATCTCATGGATCCTGTCTGCGCCCACGGTCTCCAGATATTCCTCCTGCTCACAGCCAATGCTTTCCATAAATGCCTGTGCCGTAAACTGGATGTTTAAGAGCAGATAATCGCGAAACAGACGGGATGCAACCGCCTCTCCAAGCCCCTGCATATAGCTGCCCACAAAATCATCTACCTCTGTGCGCTGTCCGTTGTTCAAAAAGCCACGGATGATCTCCGGATCTACCTTGTTCACATCCAGCCCGCCAAAGCTTCCGCCTTCGCAGACGGCGCTCGCATTCTCCGCCAGTTCCTCAGTCAGCACATGCTTTTCCGGTGTCAGATAGCGGTATGCGTAAATATGATTCACCCGCCTGTAACAATCCGACAGCTGGCTGAAACGCTCCACCGGCGTTCCGGCTGCCACATACCAGTCCTGATCCCCGGACGCTTCACAGGTCTTCTTAATGTAATCCAGATGGGTATTCGCCCGTTCCTTCAGGCTCTTGGCATCTCCCATCAAAAGCACCCCGTAGGTGTTCATGTTCCAGCGAAAGACCATGCACTCCGGAAAACGCAGAAAATACCGAAGCAGATCCTCCCTGCTCTCATCCTCCTGCACGCCAAACAGCATCAGATCGTAACCGGAGGCGTTGATATCCAGCCCCTGCTTGCCGGCCTCTTCATACAACTCCTGGGCGGAAAGCCTGCCCTCGAACACCTTCTCAAAAAAGCTGTGCAGCGCGTACTGCTCGTACTGCTGCATCTCACTCTGGAACTTTTTTACATAATTTTTCTGCTCCTGCTCCGCCTCGATCTTTTCGCGGATGTCGGAGAGTGACTTCTGCAGCGATCTGCGCGTGATCGGTTTCAAAAGATATTCATCCACGCCCTCAGAGATTGCCTGCCTCGCATAGTCAAAATCATCGTAACCGCTGATGATGATGATCTTCATATCCGGATATTCGCTCTTCACGATATGGCTTAAGGCCAGTCCGTCCATAAACGGCATCTTGATATCCGTGATCAGCACATCCGGAACCGTTTTCCGGATCAGCGGAAGCGCCATCTCGCCGTCCCCGGCCTCTCCCACAAACCGGTAGCCGTACTGCTGCCAGGGAATATTGTCCCGCAATGCCTCGCGTACCACACTCTCATCCTCAACCAGAAATACCTTTAACATCATTTACCCCTTTTCAAATTCAAACATATGATCCCACAGCTTCCCCGTGGATCGTTTCTAATACACTCTGTCGCCGAGGTATTCCCTCACATTGTCCCTTGTGAACACAAGCTCGTCGACAAAATACTCTTTTTCCACTTGCTCGCCCGCTTCCAGCTTATGAATGACCTCTGCTAAAAGCTCACCCTGAAGCGGATTACACTCCACGTCACAATTGATCTTTCCAAAATCGACGAGACCCAGCGCATCCTTCACGCCGTCAAAGGAGATCAGCTTCATATCTCCATATATGCCGGTGGTGTAGCCCGCCTCCGCAATGGCCTCCATGGCACCGAAGGTCATCTCATCATTCTGGCTGACGACCACATCGATATCGTCATACATACGCAGAAGCTTTGCCATGGCTTCTTTTCCCTTGATAACAGTAAAATCACCGGATTCCCGGGCCAGGATATGCCAGTTCGGATGCTCTGCCGCCACCTGCTCAAAGCCCCTGCTCCTGCCGATCTGCGAAGAAGAACCAAAGGTTCCCGTAAGCACCACGATATTGATCGGATCATTCGCGTGTCCGATCTGCTTTTGGTAGGATGCAAGCCATTCACCGGCCTTTCGTCCCTCTTCCTCCATGTCACTTCCGATGAAGGTGGTATACAGGTCCGAAGAGCCTGAGACCTTACGGTCTACCAGGATCACCGGAATGCCTGCCTCCTTTGCCTCCGTGAGCACCGTCTCCCAGCCGTCCTCCATAAGCGGAGAAAACACGATATAATCCACACGCTGTGAGATAAACCCGCGGATCGCCTTGATCTGATTTTCCTGTTTCTGTCTGGCATTGCTGTACTGCAGGAAAAAGCCGTTTTCCTTTGAGAGTGCATCCTGAATGGACTGTGTGTGGGTCGTGCGCCAGACGGACTCGCTGCCAAGCTGGGAAAAGCCCACCACGATCAGGTCCTCGTCCACCAGAGCGCTCTCCTCCTCCGAGGTCTGTTCCGGCCTCGTATTTTCAAATCTGCCACTGGCACCGAGGAGCACCGCCAGCATGGCGATCAGAACGATCAGCGCCATGATCAGCTGTTTTTCATTATTCATACTGACGTTCCTTCTTTCCTTCGTTTCTCGCCGAAGCCTTCCTTTCCTCACTGATTTTCACCCGCTGTCACCGGATCCTTTTGCGCAGGGATCTGTCTTGCCGGGATCGTAACGGTCACCTTTGTGCCCTCACCCTGTACGGAATCGATCTCCATACCATAATAATTGCCAAAATACATCCGGATACGCTCATTGACATTGGCCAGTCCGAAGCCTGCCTCCGTATCCTTGCAGGGGCGTTCAATCTCCCTGCGCAGATGCGCCAGCTTTTCAGGCTCCATACCCACACCGTTATCCTGCACCGTCAAAGTGATCCGCCGTTCCTCCATCCTTCCTGTGATCAGGATCTTACCCATGGCCCGCTTATACTTGATACCATGGTAAAGGGCGTTTTCCACCAACGGCTGCAGGGTCAGCTTTAAGATCTTATACGGGTAGATCTCAGGATCGATATCGATGTCATAATCCAGGATATCGTGATAACGCGCCTGCTGGATCTTTAAGTAGCTTTTGATGTGCTGTTCCTCCTCCCGGATGGAAATAAACTCCGCTCCATGGCTGAGCACCAGCCGGAAAAACTGTGAGAGGGAGACAACCATATCCACCGCCTCGTCTGCGGAATCACTCTCGATCAGCCAGACGATCGTATCCAGTGTATTGTATAAAAAGTGAGGATTGATCTGCTCCTGCAGAAGGCGCAGCTCCGCATGGCGCATCTTGCTCTCGTCCTCCTTGATCTTGCTCACCATCGCTTCCAAATGTACGGTCATATCATTGACAGAACCGGACAGCTCGGCGATCTCCGAAGGTCCTGTCGACTCCGCCCGGGCCTTGAAGTCTCCGCGTGCAACCGCTCCGGTCACCTGGCGCAGCCGCTCGATGGGCCGCACAATGCCGCTCACCGTCTGGGCTGCAATGAGCAACACCAAAAGAAGGATCCCCGCCAGCATCACGCCAAACACCAGCATAAAACGCTCCACCTGGGCATTCAGCTGCACTTTCAAGCTGTCCATGCTGCGGGTCTGATAATAAATGTAATACTGGATATCATCCTGGATCAGCTCTGTCAAGATATAGATGTTATTGTCCAGCATCTCCATGTTTTCATCGTAGTGGCCGCCCTCATCCAGATTGTACCTGATGTCATCGATACGATCCTCCAGCGTATCCAGATTGCGCAAAAGACTCTGCAGCCACAGACGGCTCTCACGGTCTGTGGTGATCTTTACCAGCGCGCTGAAATCCTCACGCAGCTTCTGCACCAGATCATAGGGATCCTTCACCGAGTCATCGTCATCGATGTCGTCCAGCGTAATGCTGCCCGCCACCAGACGGTAGATACTCTCATCCAGTTCGTCACGGAAATCCAGGTTGTAATTATTCGCGATCATCATGTTGCTGACGATATTGTCATAGGCCTCGCTGTAGCCTCTCAGCGACACCAGCAGATAGACCGACATCACCAGAAAGGGCAGCACCGCCACACCCACAAGAAGGATCAGTTTTTGTTTTAAAGATGATTTTTTTGCCTTGTCTAAATGATTCTTCATATAATAAAAATACACCTTGTACACACGTTTGTACAAGATGTATTTTTTGATTGCTATGTTTCGATCCAAGGACGCGCGCCTGATCGCTTTGCCGTCAGACTTTTCCTAGTCGATAGAAAAGCAATACTTTGTGGTGGACTCATAGGTCTCGCCCGGTGCGAGGAACGGCTGCTTGAAGTTCTTCTCGTTTACGGAGTTCGGGAAGTACTGTGTCTCCAGACAAAAGCCCTGACGCTTCTCATAGGCTACGCCGCCTTTTCCGGTCTGTCCGCCCACAAAGTTTCCTGCATAAAACTGTACACCCACACAGGTGGTGTACACATCCATCTGGATGCCGGACACGTCTGACTTCGCGCGGGCTGCCAGCTGCAGGCTTCCGTCTGCCTTGTCCAGCACGTAATTGTGGTCATAGCCGCCTGTAAATACCAACTGCTCAAAATCGTCGTTGATGCGCGCACCGATCTCTGTCATCTGACGGAAATCCATGGGTGTTTCAGATACGGATGCGATCTCACCGGTGGGAATGGATTTGCTGTCTACGACCGGTGTATAGTAGGATGCCAGAATCTCCAGCTTCTGATCCTCGATGCTTCCGCTCTCCTGCCCATTCAGGTTGAAGTATGCATGGTTCGTGAAGTTGGCCACTGTCTTCTTATCTGTCGTTGCTTTGTAATCCAGCACCAGTTCCCCTGCGTCTGTTAATGTATAGGTTACAGACACATCCATATTTCCGGGGAAGCCCTGCTCCCCGTCCGGGCTATGATAGGTCAGTACCACATGTCTGTCGTCTGCCTCTGCCGCTGTCCAAAGCACGGTATGGAATCCTTTTGTTCCACTGTGCAGATTGTTCTCGTTTTCATTTGTCTCCAACTGATACATTGTTCCATCAATTGTTACCTGTGCGTTGGCGATCCGGTTGCCGTTTCTTCCGATCACTGCACCGAGATATCCACGCACGTCCTGATATTCTGCCGGTGTGTCATAGCCCAGCAGCACGTCGCGCACCTTGCCGTCTTTATCCGGTACACGGATGGATCGCAGGGTTGCGCCAAGGCTGATGATCTCCACTTCCATGCCACCGGCGTTCTTCAAGGTGTACATGGTCACGTCTGCGCCTTCGTTTGTCTTGCCGAAATTCGTTACCATAAAATATCTCCTCCCACTACTTTGATTCAAGCCACGGCAGTCTGCACAACAACGTTGTTCGCACTCCCCTTGCGCAACCTATTTCGCAGAGCCTTGCAAAAAACGCACCGTGTTCAGCAATGGCTTCCACGGTGCCAAGTCTCTGCTCCATAGCGCAAGGAAAGTCGTACGAATCAATCGTCTGTTGTGCCGCCTGCCTGGATTATAGTCATGTCATGGCTATCTCACAGTTATCTTCCAACCCGGAACAACTGTTTACATGGCAGCCACTATGCATTGCCTCTTTATTGTTCTGTCATACCCTACCTGATGCTGCCGAAGGAAGGGTTCTTGCAAAGCAGACCCTTAAAAAACGTCGGTACTTGAAATTTTCGAGTGATCATATCACGAAGAAAATTTCTTAGTATCCGCTACGTTTTTTACGGAGCGAGAGCGTGTCTGCGTGTAAGAACCTTCCGCAGGCAGCTACCAATTTCGTAGTGGTATCATTACTGTCCATAATAGCCTTTTCGACTACGGACATTTATTGTCCGTAGTAGCCTTTTCGATTATGGACAGGTTACTGTCCATAATAGGCATTTGCGCCATGCTTACGGTAAAAATGCTTATCCTTGATGTTGTCGGGAGCAGGCTTTACCTTCGGATTGATGAGCTCGGTGTTGCGTGCCATCTTTGCTACTTCCTCCAGTACCACTGCGTTATGTACTGCCTCGGCTGCGTCCTTGCCCCAGGTAAAAGGTCCGTGGTTCTGGCAAAGTACAGCAGGTGTATAAACAGGATTGATGCCTCTCTCCTCGAAGGTCTCGATGATCACAACGCCGGTGTTTTTCTCGTATGCCTCGTTGATCTCCTCGGTTGTTAAGTTTCTTGCGCAGGGGATCGGTCCTAAGAAGTAATCTGCGTGGGTGGTTCCGTACAGCGGAATGTCTCTTCCTGCCTGTGCCCATGCAACTGCTTCCGGTGAATGGGTGTGAACGATTCCGCCGATCTCCGGATATTTCTTATATAATTCGATGTGTGTTGCGGTATCGGATGAGGGCTTATATTTTCCCTCGATCTTATTTCCATCCAGATCCATGACTACCATGTCGTCCGGTGTCAGTGCATCATAGTCAACACCACTGGGCTTGATGACAAAATAGCCGGTCTCTGCGTCTCTTCCACTGACATTTCCCCATGTATATGTGATCAGGCCTCTGCGGGGAAGCTCCATGTTTGCTTCGTATACGTCTTTTTTCAGTTGCTCTAACATATGTCGTTCTCCTTTATCTTTTTTATACGTAGACAATTGCGAAACAATTTACGTCACGTTTCAAGGTCATGCGAGCACATGTATGGCAGGCACGCTCTCGCTACTTGTCGCTGGCAGTGGTACATAAGTGACCAAAATACGGTCACTAAGTACCAGCCGCT
>JAQYOU010000061.1 GCA_028727105.1 bacterium | reverse complement strand
TCTCCTGGGTCTCCACATCACGGATCGGAAGCGTCAGCTGAATATAGCGGTTCACGGAATCGTACTTGTTTGATTCCTGTCCCTGAAAGCTGGTGGCCACCTCCTCGGAGATAATGATCTTCGAGGTATCCAGATCATAGGTATCTTTAATGATGTGGAACGTATTATCCACAACCAGTATACGGCCGTCATAAATGTTGCAGATCAATTCCAGTTTGGAGTTGATTGCCTCATTTGTTACGTCCTCCAGATATCCGTTATTTGCAATCTGATCACAGAGAATTTTTGCCTGATTTAAAATATCGATACTCCGGTTGGAAACCGCCCTGCTCTCATATCCGCGCAACAGACCGATGCGCAGGGCAATTCCGGGAAGCATACCAAAGATGACAAATGCAATGACTAAACGAAATCGCAGACTTTTAAAAAAATTACGCAGTTTCTTTTTCGACTTCATCTCACCTGTTCCTTATCCACGATAATAATAGCCCACACCCCATTTTGTGTGAACATATTTCGGCTCGCTGGGATTCGCCTCGATCTTTTCGCGAAGGCGGCGCACATGCACATCCACGGTGCGCACATCTCCGGGATAATCCGATCCCCAGACAAGGGAGAGCAGCTTTTCACGGCTGAACACTTTATTCTGATTGGTGACAAACAGCTCCAAAAGCTCAAACTCCCTTGCAGTCAGATTGACCTCTCTGCCAAGGATGAATAATCTGCGGCTTTCCAGATCCAGCTTCAGATCGCCGTTCTCGATCACCTTTGCCTTTGCCGGCTCCGGCTCCTTGGCTCCGGTTCTTCGCATGATCGCCTTAATACGGGCCTTGACCTCTAAGATGTTGAAGGGTTTGGTAATATAATCGTCCGCACCATACTCCAGACCGAGGATCTTATCCATGTCATCCCCTTTGGCCGTCAGCATGACGATGGGCACATTCGAAAACTCACGGATGTGCTGACAAACCTCAAAACCATCCATCTTCGGAAGCATGAGATCCAAAAGGATCATATCATACGTATTCTCCGTAGCAAGCTTTAAAGCCTCCTCACCATCATACGCACACTCCACTTCCATTCCGTCCTGCTCCAGGGAAAAACGGATTCCCTTCACGATCAGCTTCTCGTCATCTACTACAAGCACTTTTTTTGCCATAATCACACCTCTACACCTTTGGTACCTTCTCTGTACCAAACAGCTTTCCTAATCTACTTTTATGCAGTTCTCCAGCTTTGCAAAAACCCCGTCGCCGATACCCTCGACGTTTTTAATATCGTCAATTGTCTGGAATGCGCCGTTTTTCTCCCGGTATGCAACAATGCTCCGCGCCTTGGAATCACCGATCCCCGGCAGCGTCTTTAGTTCCTCCAGGTCCGCAGAGTTGATATTCACGAGACCTTCCTCCCGCTCCTCTTCTGCTTCGTCCCTGCTCTGCTGCTCCTCCTTCGTCGGAATGACGATCATCTGCCCGTCTGTTAAAAGCTCTGCCTGATTCACCGCCGCAGGCGCCGCATCGGGAAGCATTCCGCCGGCCATACCCACCGCCTCATACACGCGGCTATCCGGCGGAAGCTCATAGACACCGGGAGCCTTTACCGCTCCGCAGACATATACCGTAAGCACCGTCTCCCCTCGGGAAGCACCTGCACGTCCGCCGGATCCATCCTCCGTCTGCAAAGCAGCATCCGTCGTTTCCTGCCCGGTGTCTGCTGCCGGCGAAGCGCCCGTTTCGGTTGTGTCTGTTTCCTCCGAAAGCACAGTAACAGCAGGAACTGTCTGTCCCTGACCTGCGCACCCATATAAAAGTAACAGCATAAGACAGCTGATCGCTGCCTTTGCTGTCCTCTTTTGATCTGTTGTACATTTATGAATCTTTTTTATTGTCTGATTCATCCAATCGCTCCTTTCCTGCAATCGGAAGGCAGGTAAGAGCACTCAAAGCGATATCTTTATTTTAGCGGAGAATCATGGATTTTACAACCCTTTGTTATGACAATTTGTAACTGTTCCTTTCCGGCTATGCCAGTTCATCCAAACATGCCGACAATTTTTCGATCATCTCATCCACATGGCATTTTTCGATGACAAGGGGCGGAACGAAACGGATCACATCACTTCCGGCAGTGATCACGATCAGCCCCTTCTCCAATGCCTTTGCAGACACCTCACTGACCTTTTTCGTGCAGACAACACCCTGGATCAGCCCCACACCTCTGTGAGCAGTCAGACAGTCATAGTTTTCCACCAGTTCGTCCAGCTTCTCGGAGAGATATGCCCCCATCTCCTGCACGTGTGCGGTGATGTTTTCGCGCTCCATCATCTCAATGACCTTCGTCACCGCCGCACCCACAAAGGGATTGCCGCCGTAGGTGGTGCCGTGGTCGCCGGGCATGAGTGATTGCTCTGCCACCTTTTCCGTCAGAAGAAACGCGCCCACCGGAACGCCGCACCCAAGCGCCTTCGCACTGGTCATGATATCCGGCTTCACACCGTAGCCCTGCCATGCAAACATGTGACCGCTGCGGCCCATGCCGCACTGGATCTCATCTAAGATCAACAGGATATCTTTTTCATCGCAGAGCGCACGAACACCCTCCAAAAACTCTTTTGTTGCCGGGTAAATGCCGCCTTCTCCCTGGATCGTCTCGAAGATGATCGCACAGGTCTTGTCTGTGATCTGTGCCTTCACACTCTCCAGATCGTTGAAATCCGCATACTTCACGCCCGGCATCAGGGGTTCGAAGGGTTCTCTGTAATGCTCATTACCGGTCACGGACAGTGCGCCGATCGTTCTTCCGTGGAAGGAATGGTTCATGGCAATGATCTCATGTCCACCGTGTCCGTCTCTGGTGTATGCGTATTTCTTTGCCGCCTTGATAGCACCTTCAATGGCTTCCGCACCACTGTTGGTAAAGAACACCCGGTCCATGCCGCTGACGCGCTTTAACGCCTCGGCCGCTGTTGCCGTCGGCACGCTGTAATACAGGTTTGATGTGTGGAGCAGCTTGTCGATCTGCGCCTTCAATGCGTCATTATACTCCTTATTATTATATCCGAATGCCATGACAGCGATCCCTGCTGCAAAATCCAGATATTGTTTTCCGTCCGTATCGTACAGATACACGCCGTCACCCTTGTCGAGTACCAGGGAAAAACGGTTATACACATGCAGAAGGGATGCTTCTGCCAATTGGATCTGTTCTTCTTTATTTGTCTTCATGGTAGAATTTCTGCTCCTTATCTCCTAAAAATGCGGTTCCGACACCCTTGTTTGTAAAGATTTCCAAAAGCAGGCAATGGGCAATACGTCCGTCCAAAATATGTACGCGGGAAACACCCTGCTCCATGGCATCGATACAGTTGTTGAGCTTCGGCAGCATGCCTCCGCCGATGAAGCCATCCTCGATCAGCTTTCTGGCCTCAGAAAGATGCAGCTCGGAAATGAGTGTGCTCTTGTCCTTCGGATCCTTGTAAACACCCTCAATATCAGTGAGGAATGCCAGTTTTTCTGCGTTGACTGCCTTTGCGATCGCACATGCCGCATCATCCGCATTGATATTATAAGACTGGTAGTCGTCATCCATTCCGATGGGTCCTACGATCGGCAGGAAATCCTTCTCCAGCAGATCATAGAGGATCTTCGGATTGACCTCTGTGATCTCACCCACAAAGCCGATGTCCTCTCCGTTTGAATACTTTTTCTCCACCTTCAAAAGGCCGCCGTCCTTACCGGTGATTCCGACACCCATGACACCCAGCTGCTGAACCATCTGAACAAGGGATTTGTTTACCTTGTTCAAGACCATCTCAGCGATCTCCATGGTGGGCTCATCGGTGACACGAAGTCCGTTGATGAAATGGGGCTCCATGCCTACCTTCTCTACCCACTTGCTGATCTCCTTGCCGCCGCCGTGTACGATGATCGGTTTAAATCCAACAAGCTTTAACAATACAACGTCCTGAATGACGCTCTTTTTTAATTCTTCATCAACCATTGCGCTTCCGCCGTATTTCACAACGATGATCTTGCGGTTAAAGCGCTGGATATAGGGAAGTGCCTCCACAAGCACTTGTGCTTTCTGTAAAATATCGTCCATGTTTTCCATGTTATTTTTCTCCTCTTTTCTTATACACGATCTTACAATTGCGAAACTATTTACGTTACGTTTTTGGGTCATGTGAGCACCAGTATTGCAGGCACGCTCTCGCTACTTGTCGCTGGCAGTGGTACATAAGTGACCAAAATACGGTCACTAAGTACCAGCCGCTCCAAAGTACACTGCAATACATGGTGCTTCACATTCCCTGTTCACGTTATGAAAGAGTTTCGCAATTGCCTAATTATGAGCGATAGTCCGCATTAATCTTGACATAATCATAAGTAAGGTCACAGCCCCACGCGGTCGCTGACTCTGTGCCCATATTCATTTTGGAAATGATCTGCACGTGATCATTTGCCAAAAGCTTTGCAGCCTCTTCCTCGCTGTAGTCCACTCCGGCACCGTCTTTGAAAATAAGCATGATCTGATCACCGCTCTTAAAATACATCTCCACCTTCATCGGATCAAACTGTACACCGGAATAACCCAGTGCACACAGCTCTCTTCCCCAGTTTGCATCGCAGCCGTACATAGCTGCCTTTGTCAGGCTGGAGCATACAACGGATTTTGCAAGGATCCTTGCGTTTTCCTTTGTGTCAGCACCTTCCACGATGGATTCAACCAGCTTCGTCGCACCCTCACCGTCTGCCGCCATCTCCTTTGCCAGGAACGTACAGATCTCTTTTAATGCTGCATAAAACTGCTCATAATCGCTTCCCTCAGCAGTGATCTCATCGTTTCCTGCCATACCGTTTGCCAAAACGAGCAGTGTATCGTTGGTACTGGTATCTCCATCCACGGAGATCATGTTGAAGGTGTCCACCACGATCTCGCTCAGTGCCTTCTGCAGCATCTCATGGGAAATGGCTGCATCTGTGGTCACATAAGCCAGCATCGTGCACATATTCGGGTGGATCATTCCGGATCCCTTTGCCATTCCGCCAAGCGTCACGGTCGTTTCGCCAATTGTAAGCTCAAAAGCGATCTCCTTCTTATGAGTATCGGTTGTCATGATGGCCTTGGCCGCTTCGGTTCCTGCGTCAAGGCTGTCATCCAAAAGCGTTGCCAGCTTCTTTGCACCTGCCTGCATCTTGTCAACCGGAAGCTGCATGCCGATGACGCCTGTGGAACCGAGCAAAACTGCATCTGCAGTAATACCAAGCGCCTCCGCAGCAGCGTCTGCGGTCTTCTGACAGTATAGATCTCCCTCCTCGCCGGTACACGCATTTGCAATGCCGGAATTCACCACAACCGCCTGTGCTTTTCCGATGTTTTTTACGATATTCCTGTCCCAGATGACCGGTGCAGCCTTGAACACATTCGTGGTAAACGTACCTGCCACAGTCGCAGGAACTTCACTGTACACCATCGCCATGTCTGTCCGGTCCTGATATTTGATCCCCGCAGCCGTCGCTGCTGCCTTGTATCCCTTTGCCGCGGTCACGCCGCCTGTAATCTGTTTCATATTTTTTCTCCTTCTGCGTCTTTTTATTTAGACAATTGCGAAACTATATACGTCACGTTTGAGGGTCATGCGAGCACATTCCCTGTTCACGTTACGGATGAATTTCGCAAACGCCCATGTTTTTTACTCGTTAAACTTTGTAATGTTCGCATCGTTTAATGTAAAATCGTAATAATTCAGGTCCTCGCGAAACGTCCAGCCGACGCTCCTCCAAAAGCGGTTTCCAACCTCATTGCTCTTGAAGGCGATCAGGCTGACCTTATTGATCTGTTCCTCCTGAAGGGCCCGCATACATGCCACTGCCATCCGCTTGCCAATGCCGTGCTTGCGATAGTCCTCACGTACACACACATGATAAAAGCAGCCGCGCCTTCCGTCATGTCCGCAGAGGATGGCTCCGATCACCTTTTCTCCATCCAAAGCAACCATGCTCGTGGTAGGATTTCTCCGGATGAAACGACCTACGCCTTCTGCGGAATCATCGATACTGCGAATGCCAAAACCCCTGATTGTCATCCACAGCTCATACACCTTTTCATAATCGGCTTCCGTCATCGGGCGGATCTGCACACCCAAATCTTCCCTGCACGATCCCTCTACCATGGACTTTGACCTGCTCATTTCTTTATTTTCCATTTATCATCAACCTCTACGGGAAGCAGGGAACCAGCTCCAGTCCTTCCTTCTCGTCAAATCCAAACATCAGGTTCATGTTCTGTACCGCCTGACCGGCAGCGCCTTTCACCAGATTATCCAGCGCACCCATTAGGATGATGCGTCCGGTTCGCTCATCGATCACAAAATTCACATCCACAAAGTTGCTGCCTTCCACCCATTTCGTCTCCGGGCATTCACCCTTCGGCAGCACACGAACAAAGTATTCATCTGCATAATACTTCTCATACACCGCACGGACCTCCGCCTCTGTCGGATAGGTTCCGTCCGGCTTCTTTACTAAGGACGCATACTCCGTTGCAAGGATTCCCCGGTTCATGGGAACCAGATGAGGGGTAAAGTTGATCACCACTTCTTTTCCGGCCGCATAACCAAGCTGCTCCTCGATCTCCGGTGTATGGCGGTGCGTTGCCACACCGTAGGCCTTCATATTTTCATTGACCTCACAAAACAGGTTTGGAAGCTTTGCACCGCGTCCCGCGCCGGAGGTTCCGCTCTTTGCATCCACGATCAATGTATTGGGATCGATCAGCCCCTCTTTGACCAGCGGATAAGCAGTCAGAATGGAACAGGTCGTGTAGCATCCGGGATTTGCGATCAGCCGTGTATGCTCGTTCACCAGTCCGCGATTGATCTCACACAGTCCATAGACAGCCTGTTCGATCAGCTGCGGGGACTGATGGGTGATCTTGTACCACTTTTCATAGGTAGCAACATCCTTGATCCGATAGTCTGCGCTTAAGTCTATAAATTTTGCCTTTTTCAGCAGTTCCTCATTTAAAATACCACCGAGATAGCCCTGGGGTGTTGCGGTAAAGATCACATCCACCTGATCGGCAAGCTCCTCGATATTGTCATCCAGACATTTGTCTTCTACTAATTCAAACATGTTACGATACACGCTTGCATATTTTTCGTCCACATAGCTGCGTGAACCATACCACTTGATCTCCACGTCTTTATGTCTAAGTAAGATCCGTACCAGCTCCGCGCCTGCATAGCCGGTGGATCCGATAATACCTGCTTTTATCATCGCTTTATCTGCCCTTCCTTTATATATATGTAGCTGTCCAAAACCGGATGCGATCCGGCTTTGTCATAATGTCTTTTCCTATCTTAGTACTATTTCTCCCATTCGTAAAGGGTTTTTTGCAACTTTTTGCATATTTTATGCATAATTATACATTATAAATTTGTTTTATGCATATTTTTTGCATATTTTTTCAGTTGCATGAAAAAACATTTTGATGTATGATGATTACGGATAAAAACGAAGATGCAATTTCGCATATTGCCGTGAACAATTACAAATTATTACATAAGAAAGGAATCGTTATCATGAAAGAAAAAGTTGTATTGGCATACTCAGGCGGACTGGATACCACAGCGATCATCCCCTGGTTAAAAGAGACCTATGATTATGAGGTTGTCTGCTGCTGTATCGACTGCGGACAGGAGGAAGAGCTGGACGGATTAGAGGAGCGTGCGAAGCTTTCCGGTGCTTCCAAATTGTACATTGAGGACATCACCGATGAATTCGCAGAGGACTACATCGTTCCCTGCGTCATGGGCAGCGCTGTTTACGAGCACAAATATCTGCTGGGAACCTCCATGGCCCGTCCCGGTATCGCAAAGAAGCTGGTTGAGATCGCAAGAAAAGAAAACGCCGTTGCCATCTGCCACGGTGCGACCGGAAAGGGAAATGACCAGATCCGTTTTGAGCTGGGTATCAAGGCCCTTGCTCCTGATATCAAGATCATTGCTCCCTGGCGTGACGACAAATGGCAGATGGATTCCCGCCAGGCAGAGATTGATTACTGCAAGGCACACGGCATCGATCTTCCCTTTGGAACCGACAGCAGCTATAGCCGCGACCGTAACCTGTGGCACATCAGCCATGAGGGCTTAGAGCTGGAGGATCCTTCCCTGGAGCCCAACTACGAGCATCTGCTGGTGCTTGGTGTTACCCCTGAAAAGGCTCCTGATGAACCGGAGCTTGTGACCATGACCTTTGAGGCCGGCGTTCCGAAGTCTGTCAACGGAAAAGAGATGAAGGTTGCCGACATCATCCGTGAGCTGAACCGCCTTGGCGGAAAGCACGGCATTGGTATCGTTGACATCGTGGAGAACCGCGTGGTAGGTATGAAGAGCCGCGGTGTGTATGAAACGCCCGGTGGAACCATCCTGATGGAGGCACATGACCAGTTAGAGGAGTTAATCCTTGACCGTGAGACCATGGCTGCAAAGCTGGAGATGGGCAAACGTCTGGCACAGACCTGTTACGAAGGAAAATGGTTTACTCCTCTTCGCGAGGCACAGCAGGCATTCATCGAGTCTACCCAGAAATATGTCACCGGCGAAGTAAAATTCAAGCTTTACAAAGGAAACATCACAAAGGCCGGAACCACCTCGCCGTACTCTCTCTACAGCGAGACGCTGGCAAGCTTTACGACCGGTGATCAGTACGATCATCACGATGCCCAGGGCTTCATCACCCTGTTTGGTCTGCCGTCCAAGGTGCGTGCACTGAAGATGATCGAAGTAAACAAAAACAAAAAATAAATAGCATCAAAAAAATGCCCCTGGAAGTGATATATCAGACTTCCGGGGGTTGTTTTTGATTCTTCGTTTCGTAAGCTTCGAATGTTTCGAATGATTACCTTGTCAGATCCAGCACTGCGCGCATCAGTCCGGTGGACTGACTTGTGGGAAGCAGCTTTTTCACTAATCCCGCAGAAGACTCGGTCAGTACGGGAATCTCCAGCACGGTTTCTCCGGAAAACTGGTTCAAGACCGCCTTTGCCGCAGAATGTAACACAGCCATACCGGCCGCCGTGCTGCCTTCTGCCGCAAAAAACTGGGACAGATAAATCCCATTCTCTCCCATCGCATGAAAGATCGCGCAAGCCTTTGGCTCCAGCTTTTCATTGAGTAGCACAAAGCTGCAATCGGACAATGCCTGCTTCATTTCTTCCGGTTCGAGATCATCCACATGATTTCGTCTTAATTCCTCCATCAGCTGGCGCAATGTCGTATCCGAAGTACCCTTTAAACTGCGCAGGATATAGCCCTCCGGCACAGATTTCTTCCACTTCATCAGCGGACTCTCCCCAAGCTCTGATACCGGCAGACGGAAGGTCAGTACCTGTTCATCCGATTCGATCACAAAACCTGCCTTTGTAAGTAATGCTTCCACTCCCTCTGTGCCCGGCAAAAAGGATACAGTCACTCCTTTGAGTTCTCCGTCTGTCTCTGACATCACTTTCTCCAGAAGCTCCATCAGAAGTGTTCCGCCAAGCTTCCTCCGGCGATAGTCCGGAACCACATACAGGCTGATGATCTCCAGGATCCCCTCATCCTCCGGCGCAAAGCCGGCACAAACAGCGGCTCTTGCTTCTCCTTCTTCCACAAGTGCCATGCCAAAGGCCTCATCATTTTTAATATATGTAACTGCTTCTGCTGTCAGCAGTGGTGCCGCATGATCCGCCTCATCGGGGCCGATCCCATACAGCTGCACCTCCGGTAATTCCTGTTTCATCTGTCATTTCCTCCCATCATACCGATGCCTGTCTGTCAATGAGGTGTCGGTTGTGCATCAGGCAGATTCAGTCTCTGTTTCATGATCGTCCAGTCCTGAGCACTCATTTTCTTTCCCGCCAAAAGCTTCATAACCTGCATCGCACCCGCAGATCCCATACCGTCCTGTCTCTGCCAATCAAGCATGGCATTCTCCAGCGCTTTCAGCCAGGTAGTGATCGTCTCCGCAGACATACCGGTCAGATCGCATTGACGTCCTCCATACTTCTCGCCCTCTTCGTCTGTTCGCTGTCCACCAAGACTGGATGCTTTTTCCGCTGTCGCGAATATATCATGCGTGTGTCCCATCTGATTCATCACGCCGGCTGCGTCGGATTCCAATCCCATCAGCATCGCACCGTATTTTTCTGCAGTCGCCTCTTTGTGCATAGAATAAAAATGTCCGCAGCTTCCGTCATTGCTGATCGTCTTGCCGCTGATACCGCCGTTGCCCAGACCGCCAATCGCACAATTCATCCCTCGCTGTCCGCTCAGGTTAAACTTCACTTTTGTCTCCTTACTGGTAACCCTGCCCGTACTGGTAACCTTTCTGCGCTCAATGTCATGGGTTGAACTCATGCGTCTGTTATCCTGCGCATCATTGTTTCCGTTGATGGTGTAGATCGCCTGCCACATTCTCTGCTGGTGTTCTTTATTGCTTGCACCCTCATCCTGCTTCGGAAGCGTCAGCGCAACTCTGGAGCAATGACTGAGCGCCACTGCCATGGAACTATCCCACGCACTCCCCGAAAGATTTCCCTTTTTATCCTTGGTGATCTTCTGAAAATTAGACAATTGCATAAGGAGCAGCCGCTTCGCGATCTGTATCTGTTGGGCTTTATTGGCAGTGATGGCTTTTTGCGCATCCCCCTGCGGATCCTTTGATTTCTTACCTACATAATAATTTCTTACCTGTTCCTCATCAGGTACATGTGTCAGCGTTGCCAACATGACCTCTGTAGTCATTGCTTCATCCAGTTCACGATAGATACGCTTTTGCCAGCTATGAACACCCTGTGTTTTCTGTACAAGAGAAAGTCCCAACCGCAGCGCTGGATCCAGAAACGGACTGACACCCTTTGCATGTCCTTTTAGATGATGCATGATCTCACCCGCTGTGCTGTCTTTCGTGATCGCATATGCCACAGAAAAATCATCCAACACCTTGGTGGCGATCCGGTTTCTCGTGAGTACATCCAGATTTTCAAAATTGGAATAATCACCCTCTTCAATGATCCTGCGCACCGTTTCCCCACGTGTCAGCTTGGAGTGGGGAAGTATTTCATTTTCCCATTGCTCACGACCCTGTTTTGTCCGAAACATGCGCATGTTCTGCAGCTCCGCTTCCTCCACAAGCCTGGGCTTCGCCATGAGTGCCTTCTCTTTTTTCTGATACGCTTCCTTATAGGCTGCCTTTCGACGCTTCCGCTCTTTCCAACCGACTTTCGCCTCTTCCGGTGGTTTCCCGCCTGCAACAGCATTCCTATCCACCCCCTGCATACTGTTCAAAAAATGCGCATACGAGCTATCCACCTTCACATGTTCAAAAGCGACCGCTTGCAGCGGCTGCTCTTCCTGATGATCTTCCTGCTGTTGCTGCGGGTTCGCCATCATAGCATTTCTCTGTGCCTGCAGTTCTCTATCCCGATATATCTCTTCAGGTCTGCCTGCTATACTCATTGTCTCCACTCCTTTCATTCACTGTATGACATACGACAGCCGTCTTCTGTCGACACTACGTAACGGTTCAGTGCCATCTCAGCTACGCCACTACTATATTTATAGTCTATCATATTTATGAACGCTTTGGTGTGACAAATATGCAGTTTTTTACATTTTAAGTGTACGCTCCTTTTGTTGATCGTAGTACTCCCTGAACCGGTAGATGGTGCGGGAGCTGACGCACTGTTTTTTCGCGATCGCACTGATACTCATACCAGCCTCAAAGCAGATAACGAAATCCTCGTACGCATTCATCCACTTCTCATTGTGCTTCTTCCTGCCACTCATTTTCCGGTTTTTGGCAGCTTCCAGCTCATCACGAAGATATGCATTTTCTTTTTCCAGTTTTTCGATCCGCCTCAACGCTTCTTCCAGTGTGCATGTCAAATAAAACAACTGCCTCCACAAAATACTTTTTCTATATTATATATACTAATAGGATATTTGATTTTTTGCAATACTTTTTATAAAATATTTATATATTTAATATACAAAAGCAAGGAGCATCAATATGAGGGAAGATTTATATGGAGAGCAGGTCAAAGAATTGCGTCTGAAAATGGGTATGACACAGAGCGAAGTGGCACAGGCACTGGATGTTACGCCCGGTTACATTAGCAATGTAGAAAATGGCAGAACCGCCATGTCTCTGAGAATATTGATCTATTATGCGAAGCTCATGGGAATATCTCTTGATTCTCTTGTGGGACAGCTGGAACCGGAATATCAGGCCACAGCCATAGATCGCGATATCCTGAATGAAATATCAAAATTGGATGATGCTGCAAAGAAAAAACTGCTTCAGACTCTTAAGATTTGGAATGACAACGAATAAATGCATCAAATAACTCCGGCAGAACAGTTCTGCCGGAGTCAATGATATGTTGTATTAGATTTTCTCAGGGATTTTGTAACCGGCTTTTTCCATTCGTTTTTCAAACTCAACCTCAGATATCCCCAGTTTTTCCGCACCGCGTGACACATCATAATCCCCCTCCTGAACAGAGGAAAAAATTTCCAGTTCGCGACCCTCTTCACGGCCTTTACTTATCATTTCCTGATCTCTCATAAGCAATGTCATATATTCCATCCTCCATTCTTCACGATTCCTGGCTTTCTGAACTTCTGCATCCAGTTCCTGAACAAAACGATTGTTATTTTTCTTTCCTGAAATATATTCCAAAAAGGCACTCATATCATCAGAAACATCATCCGCTGTTCCTCCTGCGCAAAGGAATATTTTTACAATCTCATCACCCAGTAACAGATCAGGGATCTCTGCGCAGCGATTCTCAAATGTATATTTGTGCAGACCAAATCGAAATACATCAACCGGGCATATGAAAATAATAAAACTTTTTTTTAGCTCGCGATAGTCAGCGCCTCGTTCAATCAGATTCAGATCGATCATGCTTTGATAATACCTGCTTCTTTTAGGCAAATTTTTATATGTACCAGTTTGCATCTCACAGTCAAATACTGTATTTTGATCGTCTTCACAGTAAACGTCAAAACGTACACCTTTTCCATCTGAAGTAATCTCAATCGGCTGCTGTTTATCCAGCTGTACAAATTCGCCAACCTTTTTTCCAATGATTAGCTCCAAAAGTTCCTTACATAACTCCGGTTTGCTTGTAAGAACCTTACAAAACATGAAATCATCCGTAAATTCCAATTCTTCATAGTTCTTCGCCATCTGTATTTCCTCCTTAGCACGATTGATTTTCCTAAATTTCTTGAATGCCGGATAAATACTCAGGTGTAAACTATATCTTTATATGTACATTATATCCGGATTTTTCTGATTTTCAACCCAAAACCACTGCGTATTTATTTTTTGTATATTATCTATATTAATACAATATCTATATTATTTCAATACTTTTGATATAGAATATTTCCAAATAATATACTTCATGAGGAATTCACGCAATCAGCACCACCAGCTTAGCTGGTGGTTTGCTCTGTCCCTGTAAGGGACTATTGCCGGCTTGGGCCTCAAAGGCCCCACGAAAATAAGAGCCCCAACCGCACCTTATTTTCCGGCTAGTCCTTACAAGGACTTTTTAT
>JAQYOU010000060.1 GCA_028727105.1 bacterium | reverse complement strand
TATCGAATTCGCTGTCAGGCAAATCATAAGCGGAAAGGATACCATTACTGTTGATATCCTTCATGCGGATAACGAAATACATTCCCTTCCGGATCAGGTGTGCAAAGGTATTAAAACTTTCGTAACCACGGTCTGCCATAAGGATGGCCCGAACAGGGTCAGAGTAACGATCAATCATTGTGTTAAGTGCAGAGCGTTCATGAAGTTTCTTTTTCCCCTGCACAAGGAAATCGCAGTAGGTCTTATTGGTGATATCATACAGTGCATTGATATGAATTGCATTGTAACCTTTTTCGCCTTCATGGATGAAGGTTCTTTCATCTGCCGGGTTATGTGAAATGTTAACATCAGAGCCATCGCAGGCCAAAAGTCTGTAACCATTATAGAGATTATCCGATAGGGTGCGACACTGATTGACAAATGAGTGGAACAGGAAATTCCATCCTTCAGGAAGAAGCTTGTATCGTTGCTGGGTAAAGGCGGATTTAGAAGGAGCAGAAAGGGAATGCTCAAAGAAATCAAGGATTTCATTTGAAACGGATTTACTCTGCATCTGGAGCATAAACTGAATATACTCACGGAAAGAAAGTTTGCGGTTCCTGGTAAAATCACTTTCCGGATTACGGCAGAACATGGAGTGAATTTCATCGAGTTCTGTGATACAGTTGTCGAGTGTAGATTTTAAATTAGATAAGAAAAAATCAGCCATAACGAGCCTCCTTGAAATATGTTTATAATCAAGGCTCGCGCAACATATATTGGCTTACTTGTCAACTGTTTTTTGTAATATTTTTAAAGTTTTTGTTACTATTCACAGTCGATTTGCTGACACGATAAATAGAGCGGAGCTATAACGCCGCTCTTCACTCGATATTCTGATGTATATTCAGGAAGGTGATGCAGAGAAGATTTCAGCAACCGTATAAGGGTTCCCTTCGCATAAACGTTGCAGTGCATCGATTTCGTTGATGCCATTACGGCGGCAAGTTTCGATATATGTTCGGTTGAGTGCATGGTTATCAGCAGCGGCTTCCGATTCAAACTGACCTGATATCTTCATGTGGGACTTAACGCCTCGAAGTCCGCGCTCGCTGAGATTGTTAGTGGTCGGCAAGCTGAAGTCCTCTACCCAAAGGAAATAGTTCCTGCGATATTTGGCAATACGGTTAAGCAGGGTCTGTTCAAATGATGCCCCGTAGTTGCCTGGATCAGCTTCGTTTTCTTTCCAGCCATTTTCAAGGTATTCATCTACCTTGCGATGGAACTCGTTAACGTAGGCTTCGCTGAAAGATTCTTCTCCCCGGGCTATGGAATCATTGCGGTCCTTAATGGTTGTGCTGATATGTTCCTTCAAATCATCCGACCATTGATGGCAGGTATTATCCGTATTCTTCTGGCAGTCACGCTGAAGATGCTGATTACATTCAATGTTTTCAAAGCTGTACTTGTCGTTATAGTTTACAGTGTTATGGTCATGCATGGTCTTTGTATCAGATGTCAGGAGGTTCAGAACATTGTCATCATCAAGGCTCTCCATGTCCTTATGCGCATGTGCTGTATAGTAAGCAATGGATTCATTTCCGTAGAACCGAAAACATGCTCTCCCCGCAAGAATAAAGATGACAGTATCGTCCCAGTAAACAATCTTTCTTGTGATCAGGACAAGCTTTAGATCCTCGCGAAACTGGCGGAGCCCTTTTGCGGCACGTGCCTGGAGCTTTGCGATATATCCCTCACAGGGAGTCAATTCACCGCCGGTAATTCCGGCAAGAAACATGGATGCTTTGTTCATGGAGGCGTTAACTGTGTTTGTGAGGGATAAAGCAAAAGCCTGCAATCCACTACCATACTGAACCTTTTCCTTAAGGCTCGGAGGTATCTGTGAACGGAACACTGTACCGCAGTTATTGCACTCATAATAAAAGAATTCGTGTTTGATCTTAACGACTTTGATGCGCACATCGTACTCGTATTTTACCTCGGATTCTCCGGTTGGAACGCAGTCAGTAAGTCCGCACCTGGGGCAGCATTCATCATCCTGCAATGGATGCCCGACAGTATCTGTGATTTCGGATTCAGCCGGTGCATCAAGGGAGGCTTTTGTATGGCCGGTCTGTCCTCCCTTGGGTTTTCCTGTATTGCGGCGAGAGTTTGGGATAACCTTGTTTTTATTTATCGGTGTTTGTGATGTGGGAGTACCGGTATTACTGCCATCGTGATTAAGAAGAGCCTCTGCGTGAGCAAGGCGGTTCTGCAGCTCCTTGATAATGGCATCTTTTTCAGCAAGAGATTCCACATATTGTTTTTTGTCGCACTCTTTAGACCGCCTAAGGTTTCTGACCGAAGTCTGCAGAGAAGCGATCTGTTCCTGATACCCCAGAATGCGGTCTTTCAGTTTTGTGATTTCCGCAGTTGCCTTTTCAAAGTCGAGGCGCAGATTGCCAGTAAATTTAATCATAGATCACAGGGAGCCTTTCCTAAAGCATTTAAGATGGACGCACATACTTTTTCATACGATCTGATGGTGGCTTTTAAGTCCTTCACTTCCGACTGTAGAGAAGCGATTTCGGCTTCTTTCTCGGATATGGTATTTTGGAGATCTGTGATCTTTGCTGAAGTAGTACTGTCTTCTGTGGCGGTTACATTTTTAGAAGATGATGTTCTGCCCCGACGACCGGAGGAAGGAATAAGTTCTCCTGTTTCAG
>JAQYOU010000059.1 GCA_028727105.1 bacterium | reverse complement strand
CCGAAGAAATTCAAGCAGATAGTTCCGTTCGACTTGCATGTGTTAAGCACGCCGCCAGCGTTCATCCTGAGCCAGGATCAAACTCTCATGTTAAAGTTTGTTCTGGTCATTCAAAAGCTTGGCTTTTGTTTAACCGTTCATTACTGTTATAAAAAGATCGTTCTTAAAGAACTCATTTAGAATCTTTCAAGGTTATTTCACTGTTCAGTTATCAAGGTTCTTTGTTCTTGCTGTTTCGTTAAACAGCTTTTGTATTATATCAAATCTGTTTATCTTTGTCAAGAACTTTTTTTAAATTCATGATAATAGAAAATTTGCAGAGCATATTTTCTATTATATATATTTTGCTGACCGGCTGATCTGTCTCCCAGTCGCACGCGACAGCTTGTACATAATATCATCTGAATCGACAGTTGTCAACACCTTTTTTCATATTTTTTTAATCTTTTCTTTTTACATAGAAATACTGCTGCCCAGCCAGCTATATAACAGCCCAAGCACCAGTAATCCTTTTGCAAATCCCAGCAGCACACCGAGTGTCCGGTTCATACCTCCAAGGATTGGTATATGATTTACGATATCAAGCAATCTACCGATCCAGCGCAGTACAAACAGGATCACCAGAAATCCTCCAAAGGTTGGTATTCCGCCTGTGAGGATCGCTATGTGGCGGGCAACCGCCCAAAGACAGACCAGTGCGATCACCATTTGTGCTACCGCGTATGCCTCGCGTAAAAAGCCCTTGTAATACCCCCTCAGGGAACAGACAAGCAGCCAGATCAGCGATGCCGCTAATATCGTATGTTTACTTATTTCGATCATTTGAGTTTTACCGTCTGTGTTTTTCCTTCCAAAAGAAATGTATAGTTTGTTTGCACGCGTCCGGATAGGATCTGATAGAGATGCTCTTTAAAATCATACTGAAATTTCCGGGTACCCCGGCTGTTATAAATCTCACAGCTTGTTTCACCAAGGATACAGAGTTCTCCGTTTGCCAGGACTCTGACATTTGTGTAATCTGTTTCAAACAGAATGTTCAGGATCTGTTTGCCCGAAAGATCATAGTACTCCAGTCGGTGGTTTTTTCCGGCTGAGGAATCAAAGATCAGGCCAAAGTGTGATTCATCATAAAAGATGCTTTTTACCTCTTCTTTTATTTCTATCGTTTTTACTTCCACCGGTTTTTGTGCGCCGGCAAATAATGTGACTTGATCATCTCCAAATGCTACCATCGTATCCTCCGCCAGATACCGGATCTGCGGTATCACTTTATTGGCATATGTGTAGGAGCTTACGATCTTATCGATGGAATTCTGACCAACTGTTCCGAAATTATAAAAAGCAATGACCGTTTTTACACTTCCATCGTTAATGTCCAGCATGGAAACTGCCATCTTCTCCCCGTTTTCGGACAGCGCCAGATCCAGCGGATACCCACTGTTTTGTACATGCAGTTCTCCGGATGCAAGCTGGCCACCGGCTTTATCAAACAACTGCAAATAACTGGTCCCGTCATTTTCCATCAATATTGCCACCGTTCCCTGTGAAGCAATGCTGATCTTTTGGATCGGCATCGTGGTACGGATACTTCCCTGAAGATTGACGGTATCCAGAATATACACCTGTGTTCCATTCAGTTCATAGATCGCCACATAATTTCCTCTCATTTCCACAATGGGATGATCCATCTCATAGGTCTGATTCCAGATCAGGTTCCCTTCAAGGTCCGTATAGACTGCACCGTCGTTTGTGCACTTCAGCAGTTTCCCCTGGAATTCCGTGAATTCTGACGCACTGGTATCTGAACGTTCGACAGAAGAAAGGACAGCAAAGGAAGTATATACCTTTTTTTCATAATATATATATGTAACAATTGCTGCAGCAGCCAAAAGGAGCAGCACAAGTACCACCAGCACTGCTACCTTTCTGCGATGCGCTCTTATTTTTTTATTAAAATCATCCCGGTCAACCTCTACCGTACGAAATTTATGCTTTTGTATCGTGGCCATATTAGGTTCTCTCTTTCTTAAATCAACAGTCACAACTCAGCCATCATACATGCATGTCGGCTGACTAATGCTCATTATAGCACTACTTATCCAATAATAAAAGTTTTTGTCCTGCATATATTTTGTTCTCATCTTCCAGTCCATTGAGTGCACATAGCTGCTTTGTATAATCTTTTCCATAGATCTTCTGGCTGATGCCCAGCAGGCTCTCCCCTTTTTCAACAATATAATAATCCTGCTCTGCGAATGCTGCTGTTTCCTGTAACGGTTCTTCTTCCGGCTGATCTTCCTCTTTTTTTTCGGGCTCTTGTTCTTCTTTTTCTTCCTCGTCAGCTGTCTCCGCTTCTTCTGCCTGTTCTTCTGTCTTACCTTCCTCCGCTGTTTCCCCGGTCAGATCGGCACCGGAAAGCTCAGATTCTGTCTGAAGCAGCGGATCATCTTCTTCGTCCGCATACTCCGGATCGCTTTCCTCAGTTGCCGTTTCATTCCCTGCAGCCTCATTTTCCTGTAACACAGATGCTTCTTCTGTCTGAACAGACTGCTGTTCCTGCTCTGCATCTGTCTGATCTGCCTGAAGATACGATACAGCTTCCTCTAAACGATGGATCTTTCCTGCGCTGCTCATCAGATTCACTCCCATTGCAGATACTGCTGCCAGCAAAGCCAGGCTTGCCACATACACAAATGCCTGAAAACCTCTGCTGCCTTTTTTGTTTTTTTCTGCAGTGATGGTCCGATAGCTTGAGACAACTGCCCTTTGGGGATCTATCTCCGGCTGGGCAGCCGGTTCTTCTTTTCCTTTCATCATATATTCCTGCATCTGGGGATTTTTTTCATAGTAGATGTAGTATCCATCCCTTCTGCGCAGCATATTTTTTTCATTTACATAAAATGCCTCCTCCTTTTCAATGGTGTCCATAAGAAACAGAAGCTTGTCCTGCCCTTGAAATGCATTTCGATGAATACGCTCCAGATCACCTGTCAGCTTCGCGGAAGCACCTGCCACATCCATCCCCCAGCCAAGGATCTCCACGTTCTCATAAAACTGCTTCATATCCTGGTAAACACTGCTCCACATCAGATCTGTGAACTCAGGGATCCCTTCCTGAAAGCATTCATCCGGAATATGTACCAAGCCGCTGATAAAAATGTATTTCTGACCGTTCTCCTGACAACGGCTGCCAAGAAATACACTGCCTCTATGCGCCCATCCGCTTTTTGCGTTTCCATGAAGATATGTGTATACATAATCCTCCATATAGATACGCACCGCACCTTGTATATTTCCGATCTGACGGATGTTTTTGGGCAGCTGCAGCCGCTGCTTGTCATCTTTTGTACTACGGTCTGTCATGCTGTTTTCCATTCGACACATGCCCCCTTTTCTTCCTTTTGGGTATACCTTAACATGTGCCTGTTGAAAAATTTGACGAACGGTGTTTATTGTATAAAAAAAACGGGTATTGAACAGTGTGTTCTCATACCCGAATCCTTTTATAATTCTGTTCTGCCTTCCAGTGCCCGAAGAAGCGTCACCTCATCTATATACTCCAGATCGCCTCCTACCGGTACGCCGCTTGCGATCCGTGTCACCTTGATGCCTGTCGGTTTGATCAGCTTACTGATATACATTGCAGTCGTTTCCCCCTCAAGGGAAGAGTTCGTAGCGATGATCACCTCATCTACATCACCCTGAAGCCGCTGCATCAGCTCCTTTAATCGAATATCTCCCGGTCCAATACCAAGCATCGGAGAGATCGCCCCGTGAAGCACATGATAGACGCCCTCAAACTTTCCGGTTTTCTCATATGCAGCCAGATCTCTTGTATTTTCGACAACCATGATCACCTTGTGGTTGCGTTTTTCATCCCTGCAGATCGGGCAAAGTTCATCATCTGTCAGCGTAAAACACTGTTTGCAGTAACGAACATTGTTCCGGGCCTGCGTGATGGAATCCGCCAGACGTGCAGCATCCTCTTTTGGCATGCTGAGTATATGAAATGCCAGACGCTGCGCGGTCTTTGAGCCGATACCGGGAAGCATGGACAGTGCCTCTACCAGCTGGTTGATCTGTTTACTATAATAGTCCATGACTCTCTTTCCCCTCTTGATGTCAAAAAGGCAGTCCGCCTAATCCGCCCATTCCACCGATTCCTCCGGTGATCTTTGACATCGACTGCTGGGAATATTCGTCCATCTGACGCAGCGCCTCATTGGTGGCTGCCATGATCAGATCCTCCAGCATTTCCACATCATCAGGATCTACAGCTTCCGGGTCGATCTTGATCTTTGTCACTTCTTTTTTGCCGGATACCGTCACTTCAACCACTCCGCCGCCTGCTGCTGCCGTGATCTCCTTTTCTTCGATCTCCTTGCTTGCCTCCTCCATCTGACGCTGCATCTTCTGTGCCTGCTTCATCAGATTGTTCATATTTCCGGGCATTCCTCCGGGGAATCCTCCTCGTTTCGCCATTTTTAAAATCCTCCTTCTGAATCTTCTTCTACTTCTATATCCATCTGAATCAGCTCCTCCAGGTCCGCATAGACTTCGCCAAAGGGCTGTCCGCTTTCGTTGGCAGTAATATCGATCTCTACCTGTTTTCCTATATTTTTTTCGATCGCCTCACGGATCTCGATCAAGTGCTCTTCCTCATTTAAAAATGCTACTGCTACTGTATCCTCCAACACAATGAGCAGCACATTTCCGCTTCCAAGCGATAAATGAGCCATCTTTAAGTAATTCCGCACCAGACCGCTCAGATCCCCCAGCACCAGATTCCAGTTTTTCACCAGATGCTGAATGTCTTCCGGAACCGCCTTTGGAAGCTCCGGGCGCTTGTGCACAGGTGTCGTCTGACCGGCATCAGCTGTCTGCGTACTGCCTGACACCGCGGGCATTACCGTAAATGCCCCGTTTTCTATCTTTTTTTCCAGATCATCAATGCGCTGCAAAAGACTGTCCAGATCCTGGTCCATGGCAGGACGGCACAGCTTAATGATTGCGATCTCTATTAAAATACGCTTCTGCGAGGAGTATTTGATCTGATTGGACAGCTGGGAAAACACATGGATAAAGCGCATGAGTACCTCCGGCCGGACCATCTTTGCCTCCTCCTTGAGAAGCTTCAGATTCTCAGATGAGATATCCAGCACGTCCTCCATGTCATCCGCGCTCTGCACGAGCAAAAGGTTTCGCAGATACCAGGTAAAATCTATGACAAATTGTCCCAGTTCGCGACCCTGAATGACCAGCTCTTCCAGCAGAGCGATCGCCCCCGTGATATTCTTATCCAATACTTTTCGAAGCAGCGCAGAAAAAATCTCCGTATCTACCGCTCCCAGCACCTCCAGCACATGATCATAAGTAAGCTTTTGGCCAAGGTAAAAGGCGATACACTGATCCAACAGACTCAGCGCATCACGCATGGAACCGTCTGCTGCCTTTGCTACATAGCGGATCGCTTTCTCTTCCACCTCCACCTGTTCCTGTTCCATCAGGTGTTTTAATCGTGCAGCAATCGTATCAATAGAGATCCGCCTGAAATCATAGCGCTGACAACGGGAAAGGATCGTAATGGGGATCTTGTGTGCTTCTGTCGTTGCAAGGATAAAGATCACATAGGAAGGCGGCTCCTCCAGTGTTTTAAGCAGGGCATTAAAAGCTCCTATAGAGAGCATATGAACCTCATCGATGATATAGACTTTATAACGCCCCTCTGTCGGAGAGTAATTGACTTCTTCCCTGATCTCGCGGATATTATCCACACCATTATTGGATGCCGCATCGATCTCGATCACATTCATGGAGCTTCCGGCAGCGATCGCCCGACAGGAAGCGCACTCCCCACACGGACTACCGTCCACCGGATGCTCACAATTCACCGCTTTTGCAAAGATCTTTGCCACCGTCGTCTTACCGGTTCCACGTGTCCCACAGAACAGATATGCATGTCCGATCCGATCTGCTTTGATCTGGTTTTTTAATGTTGTTACAATATGTTCCTGCCCTTTGACATCCTCAAATTCATTTGGACGGAACTTCCGGTATAACGCCGTATATGCCATATTTAATCACCAAAACTGATTCCTACATATTTCGCCTGCTTGATGATCTGGGAATCAGGATCTACCATCTTCAGCTTGCCCGCTACATCTTCTAACGGCACACGCTTGATCTTTCCGTTGACCATCGCGATCATATTTCCATAGTCTTCTTCCATGATGGCTCTCGCACCCTCTGCACCAAGTCTGGTACACAGTACACGATCATACGGGCAGGGACTGCCTCCGCGCTGCGTATGCCCGGGAACGGTCACACGCACCTCGATACCTGTCTTCTGCTGGATCAGATCCGCAATCTCATAAGAAACAGACGGATATTTATAGTTCTCCATCTTTTTCTTGTATTCTTTCTTGGAAAGCTCGGCATCCTTCTTGGAAATAGCGCCCTCTGCCACAGCAAGGATCGTAAAACCTTTACCTGCCTTGGTACGTTTGTCAATGGCTTCTATCACCTTATCGATATCATAGGGGATCTCAGGAAGCAGAATGATATCCGCTCCGGAAGCCATTCCTGCATATAACGTCAGCCAGCCTACCTTGTGTCCCATAACCTCCACGATAAATACGCGATTATGAGAGGCAGCGGTCGTATGGATGCAATCAATGGCATCACATGCGATATTGATCGCACTCTGGAAACCAAAGGTCACATCCGTTCCATAAATATCATTGTCAATGGTTTTCGGAAGATGAATGACATTTAAGCCCTCTTCACGAAGCAGATTCGCAGTTTTCTGTGTTCCGTTACCTCCAAGGATCACCAGACAATTCAGGTTCAGCTTGTAGTAGTTCTGTTTCATTGCCTCCACTTTGTCCAGACCATTTTCGTCCGGAACACGCATCATCTTGAACGGCTGGCGGGATGAACCGAGAATGGTGCCGCCCTTCGTCAGGATTCCGGAAAAATCTGCAGAGGTCAAGAGCTTATAATTTCCATAGATCAAGCCCTTGTAGCCATTCAAAAATCCATAAACCTCAAGCTCATCTGCGTTCTCAGAGAGTCCTTTTACAACACCGCGCATTGCAGCGTTCAGCGCCTGGCAGTCACCGCCACTGGTAAGTAATCCTATTCTTTTCATATCATTCGTTCCTTTCTTTTCGTGTATTGTTAATATGTTTTCCATTTTGTTCCGATTACATTCCTTTACTTATTATATACGATTTCATTTTTATGCTCAATAATAAATTTAGGCACTGTACTCACAGTGCCTGTAAAATCCCTTGTATCCCGTCTTCTTTAAAAATATTCTTATAATATCCGATCTCATCACGAATGATCTCATCGATCACACGCATACCTAAAACTTCAACCGGTGCCTGATCATCTGTCAGAATGAGATTGCCCGGTTCATAAGCTGTCATTGCATCCGCAACCGTACGCATCATCTGCGAAAGCTCCTCATCTGCCACCACTTCGACACCCTCTGCCATCAGCTCCAGCATCTGTGGATTATCTGAAGCAAAAAGTTCCCGATTTGTGTTGTTTTTCACATCTGTTGTATACACCTCAGAAAACACGCTGGCGATGGTATCGGACAGATAGGCATTGATGCTCTCCTCTCCGTCGGATTTCATATTCATATTAACAACCATCACTCCACCGGGCTTTAAATGAGCCTTCACCTCAGAAAAAAATTCTGTAGAAGACATCTGGAAAGGTATCGTGATATCCTGATAGGCATCTACCATAATGACATCATAGGTCTTATCCACCGCCTGCAGATACGCTCTTCCATCGTAAGTTGTCACCGGGATCTCCTCCGGCAGATCAAAATATGTGCCCGCCAGATCCGTGATCTTCTGGTCGATCTCCACACCCTCAATGCTCAGCGCACCGGGAAAATACTTCCGGCACTGGGTAGCAAAAGTGCCGGTCCCCATTCCAAGGATCAGCACGTCACTCGTCGAATCTTTTTGCATGACACCGGCCAAAAAGGGCGCTGCCAGTGCATAGTCGTAGTACATTCCGGTCAATCCGTCCTCTTTCATCTTCACCGACTGCACGCCAAACAGCACGTTCGTTGAAAGGATCACCCGGCTGTCAGTCTCTTTTACCTGAAGGTAATTGTAAATGGACTCTCCTTCATAAGCCAGATCTTTCTCCCAGAATGCAAAGCTATCTGCATGCCCGAATACGGAGCAGAGAATAAAGAGTACCAGTGCCAGCGCACAGATCCGTTTACCGCTTCGCTTACTGATAAAATAGATCAGGCCAAGAACAAGCAGCACACCGGAAAAGATCAAAAATGTGATCGCTGTTCCGACTGCCGGAATCGTCACAAAGGTAGGTAAAAATGTACCTAAAATACTTCCGATCGTATTGAACGCACCGAGTGTACCAACGATACTTCCGCTGTCATCCAGAGAGTCTACCGTGTATTTTACCAGTGATGGTGTCACCGTGCCAAGCAAAAACAGTGGATAGACAAAAATGACCATACATGCGATAAATGCTGCAAGCACCAGAAAATGATTGCTGACAGTCAGGACAAGCACACCCGATATTACAAGTATGATATATTTTCCTGCAAGTGGGATCGCAGCGATCCAGACCGCTGCAACGAGAAGTCTCCCATAAAGCTTGTCCGGATTCGGGTTTTTATCTGCCGTTCGTCCGCCCCAGATATTTCCCAGTGCCATGGCGATCATGATCGTTCCGATAATGATCGTCCATACGATCTGTGAGGAGCTGAAATACGGTGCCAGCAGACGGCTCGCACCCAGTTCCACAGCCATCACACTCATACCGGAAAAAAACTCTGTCATATATAAGTAATACTTGTTTTTTAAAATATTTTTCATCTTCACACTCTCATTCCCTGCCTGATTAGGAACAAAAATCCTGACTTTCTTTTCTGTGAAAGTCAGGATAAATATTTTTACTTTAAACCGGGCATTCTGCTTTGAATCCACACCATGAACGTTACCCCTGCAGCCAGCTCAGCCCAGGCACCCTCGCGGCACATAAGAGGTCCTGTTTAGTGCTGCTCCATTCCTGACCTGACACGGTTCGCAGGTTCCTATTGCGCGAGACCCAGACGTCTACGCCGCTTACAAGGGGCTGCTTCACAATGAAAAGACCCGGGGCAGAATATCACTCCAGCTATAGCGGATTGCTGGTACAGGGTACCGCTAACACCCCAGCTGCCCGGAGCTTTTATTATAACGGCTTATACCTGATTTGTCAATGTTTCTGCGGGCGCATCTGCGCATACCGTCCCCCGGCAGTTAATTCCACATTTCTGTACCGGGCAAGCTCAGATACCGTCACAAGTTGATAGCCTCGTTTCTTTAACTCCGGAACGATCCTCTGCGCAGCGGATCTGGTAGAACTGTATATATCATGCATCAATATGATATCGCCGTCCTTCACGTGACTCATGACATGCTGATATACTTTATCCGCATTTCTTGACTGCCAGTCCAGCGTATCCACAGACCACAGGATCATTGGCTTTTTGGCATTGTTACGGAGATTATTTCCGATACTTCCATAGGGAGGCCGCAAGAGTGTAGGTTTTTTCCCTGTAATTTTTTTAATCTTTGCATCGGTTTTTGATATTTCACTGCGTATCTTTGACACGGTGGCGTTTCCAAGTATCGCGTGATCATACGAATGATTGCCGATCTCGCATCCCACCTGCCCGATACGTAATACCGTATCAGGGTATCTACCTATCCGGTTTCCCAACCCAAAAAAGGTTGCGCGGGACTGATTTTTTTCCAGTACATCCAGAATACCATCCGTGTACTGACTCGGTCCATCATCAAAGGTCAACGCCACCATCGGCTTAGATGGATCAATATGATATGTACAGCACCGCGTTTTCAAACTGTACGCACTCTTATAGATTTTGTCCCCCGAAACCGCAACTCCACGTATCTTGTATAGGTATCTCACGCCGTATTTTGCTGTCTTATCCGTGTAGGTGTATTTTTTCGTCGTCTTGATCAGCGTATAGCCGCCATCCGCACCGCTTATCTTTCGATATATCTCATACTTCTGCGCCCCGAGCACTTTTTTCCAGCTCAGACCGATCCCGTTTTTTACCGCCTCTGCCTGAAAAGAAACCGGCTGCTTCAGCTTGATCGGCTTCGGAGCATCTGTGGTTTTTTCCGGATCATCCAACGACGTTTCCATAGATTCTTCTGTCTCCTCTGTTGTCTCGGGTGTCCCGCCTGTCTCTTCATCCGGCGTGATGATGAGCACATCCTCCGGTGCCGCCTCTGACGCATGGCAGGGCAGGATTGTCATACCTGTTAAAAGCATGCATATGAGCAGAATACTTGCCCGTCTTCTTGTCTTTTTTTGTTTTATCTTCATATCTGTCATATCTCTTGAAATCTGTTATTTTACTGCTATAATATTATAAATAATCGTGAAATAATTCTCAAGGAGGAATTTATATGCATTCAATCTGTAAAAAATATAAAGGAACTACAGCACGCATGGAAGCGCTGCGGAACTGGACCACTTACATTCACGCAAATGTACCTCATGCTGACGATGAATGGGAAAAAATACTTCTTTCTGTCGATGAGACAAAACTTGACGATGATACATTCACACAGCTTTTCATCCATTACTGCTCACTGGGCGGTATGGATATTGATGAAGTCTGAATTGATCCAACCAAAAACCGAAGCGATCTTTTCTATCGCTCCGGTTTTCTTTTTCTATATTTTTTTCAATGCACCGCTGATTCCAACCTGATAACGAACACCCTTAACGGTGATCTCCTTCTTTTTGCTGCCTGTGCTGCGAAGCATTTTGCCATCTTTTCCAAAGTAATAGCTGGCTCCTTTTATTTTCACGATCTTCGATGAAACCATGCGACCTTTTTTGTCAAAATAATATTTGTCCTTGCCGATCGTTGCCCAGTTATTGATTACTACTGCTCCACTTTTGCCGATTCCGTACTTGTATTTTCCGATCTTCTTCAGAATCGTGCGGGTGTTTCCATCTACTTTATTTCCATTTTCATCAAAATAAAAGGTCTGCTTGCCGATCTTTGTAAAGCCGTATGCCATATATGCGTATTCTTTATCCGGGCTAAAGGTAAAATAACGTTTCTCATCATCATCGCTCTTCCATCCTTGATAAACACCGGCTTCCGAATAATTTCCATACTGCATGCATCCGCCTTTTCCAAAATAGAAATAATGTCCATCCACCTTTTGGACTCCGGTCAGAGGCTGCCCGTTATCATCAAAATAATAGCGGTCAATACAGCGAAACTCACCATCACCACCGGTCAGACGTACCCAGCCCTTCAACATGTGTGCGGCGTCTATTTGATTCTCATAGAGACGGATCTGATCACCCTTCACTTCATAAATCAAATTCTTTTTCTCATTGGCAACCAGATAGCACATGCCCGTTTCCACACTTCTCTTTCTGGCTATATTGGTCAGCCATTTTCCGGTTGCCGAACTCTTTCCGGTAAGGCCGGTATTCTGGGCAAATGCATACGACGGCTGTACGGCTGCCATTAACTCTTCCGTGCTACCTGATCCGGTTCCGTGATGTGACAGCTTTAAAATATCTGCCTTCAGCAGAGCTTTATTCTCCTTCACAAGTTCCGCAACCTCTTCCTCCAGAACGTCCGACATCGAAAGATATGACACACTGCCGCAGGAAACCTTTGCAACTAACGCACAGTTATTCTCGTAATATGTATATTTTACACTTTCTTCGTCTCCGTCACCGGAAGGGGTCATGTCTTCAAAATCAGACGGATGAAACCGGTCTGTATTTACCGGTCCGACGATCTGAACCTTTGCATCTCCGACTGTAAATTCATCCCCTGTCTTTAAATAAACAATATTCTCATTGTGCATAAACTCTCGAAATCTTCTGTATTTCTCGGAATAATTGGAGGATTCCGGCGCCAGTGACGGGTCAGGCAGATATAATGTCCGAATGGAAATTCCGGAAGCGGTCAGTTTTTCCACTCCGCAAGTCACCATATTTCCAACCAGCCCACCGCCGCAATGATCCAGATGTAAATGGCTGAAGTAGAGATCTAACTGTGTAATCCCCTCTTTTTTCAAATAACGGATAATCGTATCAAGATTTCCATAGGAACCGAGATCCATGAGCAGATAATTCCCCTGCGACTCAACAAGTACAGATTCTCCTTTATCATTCGTCTCAAGGTATAGCGCATGAATATTCATCTCTTTTTCTGCCGCACGTGCAGGCTGTTGAGGCATGAACGTTGCCAATACGCTCATGATCAATAAAAATAACAGCTTTCTTTTCATAAATCTTTTCATAAACATTCTCCTCGCTCAGATTATTTCTATTACTACTATACCACATATGTAAAAAAGAGGATAGACAACTATGTGATCTATCCTCTCTGTCATATTTTCTTTAAATAGCTTTTCGATTAACCGAAGTATCTCTCCAGTAAGCCCTTGAATGCTTTTCCGTGTCTAGCCTCGTCACGAGCCATCTCATGAACTGTATCATGGATTGCGTCAAGGTTTAATGCCTTTGCTCTCTTAGCAAGATCGGTCTTACCAGCAGTAGCACCGTTCTCAGCCTCTACACGCATCTCAAGGTTCTTCTTGGTAGAATCGGTAACAACCTCACCTAACAGCTCTGCAAACTTAGCAGCATGCTCTGCCTCTTCGTAAGCAGCCTTCTCCCAGTATAAACCGATCTCAGGATATCCCTCACGATGAGCAACACGTGCCATTGCAAGATACATACCAACCTCTGAGCACTCACCATTGAAGTTTGCTCTTAAGTCATCAATGATGTCCTGGGGAACGCCCTGTGCAACACCTACAACGTGCTCTGCTGCCCAAGTCATCTCTCCAACCTGCTCGGTAAACTTCTCAGCAGGTGCCTTACACTGAGGGCACTGAGCGGGAGCTGCATCTCCTTCATAAACATAACCACATACCTGACATACAAACTTTGCCATAATTTTTCCATCCTTTCTTGTCTTAAAAATATATTTTAGCGAATCAGCTTCGCTGTTGATTCATATTAGGAATCATTATTAATTTTATAACACGTTTTTCTTCTAATGTCAATCCTAATTCAAAATTATTTTTCCTGTGCAGGACATTCCTCACAGCTGCCGTAAAAAAATACGGTATGTCCTTCGATCGTCCCGGCAAACTCATGCTGTGCCAATAGATTGATATGCTCCATCCCCTGCATGTTCAGATCAATGACCCGCCCGCAATGCTTGCAGATAAAATGGTAATGAGGCTTTGTATTTCCATCAAAACGGTCTGGTCCTACCCCTGTAGAGATCGTCTGTATCTCTCCGATCTCTGTCAATAAAGAAAGATTCCGATACACGGTTCCCAAGCTGATCTTCGGATACTCTTTGCGAAGGTTTTCATAGACTGTTTCTGCAGTCGGATGGTCTGTCCGGGTCATCAGAAAATTTTTGATCGATTCTCTCTGCCTGCTGTACTTTAACATGACATCCTCCTTACAAAATAATAACAATTACTATTTTATAATAATATCTGTTTATGGATTTGTCAATGGAAAACCTGAGATTCTTCCGCATATTTTATAGAAAAGAAGTATAAGATATACAAATGCCTGATCAAGGAGTCACTATGTCCGAATATCGGAGATTCTTTTCCTATATCTACGCCTATGAACAGAACAAAAAAACCTCTAACGCAGGGTTTGCAAAGATCGAGATGCGGGGATCTGTCACTTCCATTGAACTGCACCTGAGAAATATCTCCCTTTCTTTGCCATCTGCCTGTCTGTACCTATTTGTACGAGACAGCGACTCGATCGTCGGATTTCCTTTAGGAGATGTTCCTTTCTCCGGCGGAACTGCCGACCGCCGCTTTACACTTAACCAGAAACAGCTTGGCGAAAGCAGCTACACGATCACAGATGTTTCGGGAATCCTTCTTTTTACCGATGAAAGGATCTGTTTTGTAAGCCAATGGGATGAGGCTGCCATCAACTGGGAAAGCTTTCATCTTTATCAGCCGAAAACCCCGGAGGTCCGGACTGAGACAAACGATCCCTCCCCGGAGGATAAAGTGATCCAGTCTGCAGAGCTTCCTCTTCCGCAGCTTCAAGTGCCGGTCTCCACCGGCTCGTGGCAGGAGATCTGGCAGGATCTGCTTCTCTCACAACCGGTCATGCAGCCATTTTCCAATACCGGGATCCGTTGTATTCGCATAGGTCTTAAGGACCTGCGCATCCTTCCTCCTGCAAACTGGCATCTTTGTAATAACAGTTTTTTACTTCATGCATTTTTTACTTACCGTCATTTACTGATCGGTGAGATTCCCTCTGCAAAAGAGCGGCGATGGTTTATTGGTATTCCGGGAACTCACGACCGACAGGAGCATGTATTAGCTGCCATGTTCGGATTTTCAGACTTTCTTCCTGAAAAAAACGTTCAAAGTGAAGAACGTCCCTTTGGCTACTGGTGCACTCCTATGGTCGAAGCAGACTAAAGAGCAGATGGTCTTCATACTGTCCCCGGATCTTTGCAAATTTGCGCAGCTTCCCCTCCAGTGTAAAATTCAATGATTCCAGCAGATTGATCGAAGGTTCATTTCCCGGCATACAGCATGCCTCTATCCGATGAAGATCCAACTCTGTAAATGCGATCTGGATGATCCGTGCGATCCCCTCTCTTGCATATCCATGTCCCTGATATGCACTGGAGAGCTTATAACCAATCTCACATTTATCGTAGGAACCGTGCATGATATTTCGCAGACTCACGGTTCCTATGATCTTACCGGGTTCCTCCTTCAAAAAGATCCAATACCTCATCATGGTTCCCTTTAAGATCTGATTGTATTCATAATTCATCAGATAACGGTGATATTCTTCTGTATAAAAATTCTGAGGGCGGGTGGCCTCATATTGTTCAAATAATTCCCGGTCTTCTTCATAAAACTGCAGCGACTGATCGGCATAGGTTCCATTCAGGATCCTGATCTGAAGTCGCGCCGTCTCATATACAAAATTCATGTCGTCCTATTTCCTATTGTCTTTCCTGTGTTATAATTACTTTATCACATTGTATCACACCTGAAAGGATTACGACAATAAAATGAGAAAAATGACTCCGGAAGAAAAATATATGCGCGCTGCGCTGCGCGAAGCAAAAAAAGCTTATGCATTGGGCGAAGTCCCCATCGGCTGCGTGCTCGTCGCAGACGACAAGATCATCGCCCGCGGCTACAACCGTCGGAAAACAGATAAAAACACGCTCTCCCACGCAGAAACGAACGCAATCCGCAAGGCGAGCAAAAAGACCGGCGACTGGCGTCTGGAGCAGTGCACCATGTATGTAACACTGGAGCCCTGCCAGATGTGTGCAGGTGCGATCGTCCAGGCACGGATCCCAAAAGTATACATCGGTACGATGAATCCGAAAGCCGGCTGCGCCGGTTCACTCCTTAACTTGTTACAATTTCCTGCCTTCAATCATCAGGTTGAGATAGAAACCGGCATTTTACAGGAAGAATGCGCGGCAATTTTAAGCGGCTTTTTCAAGGAAATGCGGGAGAAAAAGAAAAAAGGTCTGATTGATTAAAATTTTTGGATATTTTCCTTCCTCCAATCGTGTATGTATTGAAAGGAAAAGGAGGAGCCTATGAATACGAACGAAGATTTTTATTCCGGCATTGCAGAATGCAAAACACTCTATGAACAATACTACACGATGGTATACCGTCTCAGCCTTCTGCTATTGAAACATCCACAGGATGCAGAGGACGCCGCTCAGACCATTTTTTTGAAGGTCATGGAAAAACAGCCGGTTTTTACGGATGAGCAACACACACGGGCATGGCTGCTTACGGTCACCAGAAATTACTGCCGGGATGTCCAGCGAAGCTTTTGGAACAAAAAACGCACGGATATGGAACATCTCCCGGAGCAGACAGTAACACCCTTTGATAAGCAGGAAAGCCTGCTGTTTGAGATTTTTCAGACACTGCCCCAAAAACAGCGGGAGGTGGTCTATCTCTACTACTTTGAGGACTATTCCATTAAAGAAATAGCGAAGCTCCTGGAACGCAATGAAAGCACAGTACAATCGCAGTTGTTTGCCGCTAGAAAGCGAATGAAGAAACAATTTTCTGCAACAAAAGCCGCTGCTCTGATCATCTGCCTGGCCTTTACACTGGGATTTGGAGGAATGGCAGTGGATGCCGCTTCCGGCGGAAGAACAGCCACCGCCATTCATGAGGTGTCTGAAAAGATCCAGGCATCGATCCACCGCCTGCTGTCCGACGAGGACAAACAGATCGCAAACGAGACGGTCACGCTTCCGGTCCATGTATACGCCTCTGATCTGGTGGGCATTAATGATGATTACATCCTGCTGGCAAACGAACGTGGGCTTCTCATCTATGACCGCAGCCGCGAGGAGATCACGGCTGTACTGGATCTGCAGCAGATGGAATGTAACTACCTCAACGCCAACAGCATCGCTACCAGGATCTTCCTGGATGGTGACAAGCTCTATCTGTTTAATGAAACAGGCATCGAACAGCGTCAGGGTAAAGAAGAATCTGCATCCCTTCCGGAATTTGCGTATATCTGTGATCTGTCCATGCTTTCTGCACAGACAGTACCGGAAGATGCAGAGTCCGCAAGCAGTGAACAAAAATATAATATTAATTCAACTTCTGACAAAAAGCCGAATAACTCTGGATATTTGACATATACAACAGATATAGAAGAGCTACGAAGCATCCGTGATCTATGGGTGAACTATGAACAGAATCATATTTATGACACCTTTGATTCTTTCTATGGATCGGATTTTCTGAATGAGGATAACGAAAAGTATTATGACATGAGTTATAGCAGATATTCGCTCTCATGGACTGATAGAAGCGGCATAAATATGCTTAGTTGTCTGGTAGTTTACGGTCAAACCGACTATGAGTTGTATACAAAACAGGCAGATGGAACGCTCGCCTGCGAGAAGCTGGATCTGACAGTCACAGAGAACAACGATTCTGACCCTTCGGGTGATCATTCCGGGCAGACAACAGATGGACAGACCAGCGGAGATCAAACCGTCGGTACAACAGAAACACCCGATGCACTTCCGACTTTCTCCTACACCGGAGAAGATGCAGTGCTTGCGACGGTCTGCGCATATATGATGGAATCTGATGAAGGGCAAGGTTACTATCGCAGTAGCGAAGCTTCCGTCTATATTCCGGCACCGGTGATTTACGATGTAAAACAAATTGATGACGATCTCATGGTATTTTGCAATCTCTGGAGTTATGTTTACTATCAAAACGGAAATACATTGGAATGTGAGAGCGGCGGCGAATCGCCCGCGAGACTTCGTCTGCATCCGGATGCAGATGCACTGGGCGGCTATCAGGTGATTGAAGACATAAGAACCGGCGATGGCGCGGATTATTACGAAGGAATCAAAGAATTTTGTAAGGGCTATCCCGGTATGGCTGATAAATATTTTAATTATGATGAATCCACAATAGATACACGTGAATCAATCCGCACGACACTGATCCGCATGTACGTGCAGGACAACGACCTGAATATAAAATATTACAAAGACTATGGCTGGGATCCGGTACCGGTCAGCTAACGACACTTTTAAAGGCATACTTCCCAAAAGGAAATATGCCTTTATTGCTGCCCGTTATTCTCCCAGATCTCAGCTAGTTCCTCTTTTTGCTGATGCGTCATCTTTTTCAATGCCGCCTCACGTTTCATCGCCTCGGATTTCGTATCAAACTCCTCCAGATAGGCAAGCGTAACAGGCCGCCGGGGCCTTGTATACTTTGCTCCGGTTCCGTTATTATGTGCCTCAATGCGTTTTTCAATATTGTTTGTCCATCCGGCGTACAGACTGTTGTCACTGCACCGGACCAGATATGCATAATTCATCCTTTTTCTGCGGATGTATCACCCATAGCGACATCCGCCAGCCTCCCCAAAATATGTAAACGGATATTCCAAGCACAACAGAATACCCGTTTTTGCATTACGATCGTATCTGTTCAGTACCCCACAGATACTTACTATCTATATAAAGCAACCGCGCGCTTGCGGATTGTTTGCCAGCCATAATTTAAGATACGCTGCTTCCGAGTTTCTGTGCTTGTCTTATCTTAAGATCACCTGATCTCATAAAGATCTATCTTCTGATACAAAAAAATCAGGCTTGATTCAGTATACAAAGTTGTATCTGAAAAATCAAGCCTGGTTCATTTTTTCTTTTTATTGCGGCAGATATTCGGTGGGATCTGTCGGGTTCTCCTTCTGGTTCATTTCAAAATAGAGATTGGTTCCCTCCAGCGAATAGTACTTTGTAGGCTTTGCCACAACACCTAGTACATCTCCTGCTTCCAAATGTGCGCCCTCTTTAAAATTCAGATTCTCCAGCTGTCCGTATGTCAATGTATAATCATCACCGATATCCATGACAACCGTAAGTCCGGTCTGGGCATCATTTTTGATCTCTACAATGTCTCCGGCAGCTGCTGCCTTTACCGCATCTCCTTCTTTCGCACCTATGATCATGGCAGGATTGTACTTATACTGATCCAATGTTGCAAAATAAATAGACTGATCCATACTGTAATTCATGAGTACGCTTCCTTCCAAAGGCCATTGCAATTCACCGCTAAACTGCAGTACAGGTTCTGCTTCCTTTTTTGTGACAGTCACTGCAGAACCGCCAACCGCTGTTGCATTTGTTTCTTTCGCAGGCTCCGGCTCAGCATCCATGTCATTGTTTTCTTCCGGCTTTTCCTTTGGTTCTATCTTGGGCTCTTCTGCTTTGTCCTCTGATACCTCAGGTAGAATAACGGAATCTACTGCCTGAAGCGGTTCTGCTTCCTCCACCTCAGTATTGATCTTCTCATTATTTTTTGCCAGCTCTGCTTCCATATTCTGTTGTTCCATTTTTCTGGCTATATAAAGGCCAGTGAGACAGGTCACCACGATCAGCATCAGACAGCTTGCCAGTATGATCTGTTTTTGTCCTGCCGATCCGCTTTTTTTTCTCTCCTTCATCCCTTACCACCATCTCGTAACTGTTCCAATCACTAATATCACGGTCAGTTATCGTCTTTCTATATTATTTTGATAGTGGTATTATTTCCGCAAATAGAAAAGTTATTCAGTTGTTTTGATTTTCTTTGTGTTCCAGTACCGTATCAGGGAAAAAATATGTTAAGATCTCCTCATGATCTTTCCCTTTTTCTGCCATCTCACCGGCTGCATACTGGCTCATTCCGATCCCATGACCCTTTCCTTTCACAACCACGCGCATATTCCCTTCTACTTCTTTTATGTAAAAGCATGGCGACGGCAGATTTAAGAGGGTACGGATCTCATCGCCTGTAAAAACTTTCTCCCCATATGTCAGTGTTTTTACGTAGCCGGCTTTATCCGCCTCTGCACAAAAACAGGCAGGATCCACCCCTTCCGGCAGCTTTAATGCATCTGCATATTCTTTTTTTGAAAAGAACCGAACTGTCAGATAATCCGGTGAGGTAATATCTGTACTACAAACAACAGATGCCAGATAAGGCGTTTCCTCTCCGTTCAGATGCTCCATGGCTCGGGTTGCGCCGGCGCTGACCCTATGATATGCCGTAAAGACCGGATTTCCCTGATAAATCAGTATTTCTCCGGCAGTATCTGTCACTGCTGCTTTTGCGATCTCATAATTCGTCTGCAGCTTTTCGCTTCCCCAAAGTTTTTCCATTTCTTCTATAGTCAATGATTTTTCCAGCGTCTCTCCCGATTTGCTTCTTCTTTCATATTCTGTCCGGACAAGTACAGCCTGGGCGCGAATTGCCTCTTTTGGTGCATTCATTTCGATCTGCCCGGCAAGAATGCCGGTCAGGATTTCCGTTTGTTCTACTATTTTGCTTTCGTTGATCTGATCGTTTGACCGTTCAAAAAAATGCTTTCCCTGCAATGCATAAGTGATCATATATGGAAGTATGACTAAAATAACAAGGATTGAGAGAACTGTTTTTATTTTTTCTGACATGATCGCACTCCTTTTTGCTTTGGGCGAACACGGGCTCAAAAGCAATTTGTACAAGTATATGCAAACAGAGAAAAAAAAGACGTATCTCAGGCTATGAGATACGTCTCCTTATTACTCATTGATACTGGCAAACTGATTGGCCAGCATCGCAAATTGTTCCAGCGTCAGTGCTTCTCCGCGGATCGTTAACGGCTGTCCGATCGCCTCGATCGCAGACTCTATCTGTTCCTTTGTATAGGATAGATCCGACGCATTTTTCAGTCCATTGACCAGTGTTTTCCGACGTTGATTGAAGGATGCCCGGATCAGACGAAACATGAGTTTCTCGTCCGCTACCTCCACCGGGGCTACTTCATGTCTGGTCAGACGGATGACCGCGCTTCCCACATTTGGACGCGGCATAAAGCAGTTTGGCGGCACATTCGCCACGATCTCCGGCTTTGCATAATACTGAACTGCCAGAGAAAGTGCACCGTAATCTTTGCTTCCCGGTCCACACTGCATCCGGTCGGCAACTTCTTTTTGAACCATTACCGTGATACTCTCGATGGGAACATGACTCTCAAAAAGACCCATGATGATGGGCGTTGTAATATAATACGGCAGATTGGCAACGACTTTGATGGGTCTTCCACCATTTTTCTCCTGAGCAAGCGCTGCGATATCAACCTTTAAAATATCGTTATTAATAATCTCCACATTATCATATTCACTCAATGTATCATGCAAAATAGGAATCAGATTTTTATCGATCTCCACGGCTGCCACCGCACCTGCTGCCTCGCAAAGATACTGCGTCATTGTTCCGATTCCCGGCCCGATCTCCACGACAAAATCGTCCTTTGTCACGCCCGCCTCAGCAATGATCCGCTCCAGCACATGCGTATCGATCAGGAAATTCTGCCCGAATTTTTTCTGAAAATGAAAGTTATATTTTTGAAGCACAGCGATCGTGTGCTGGGGTTCTCCTAAATATGCCATGTATCCTCCATGATAATTTCTTATACAGAGTCTGTGTCTGTCACACAGAGTGCAGACTCATCTACGAATCATTCTTCCCCTTATTTCATAATTCAAGAACGCCTCTGCGTTCTTGCTGCGGAATGCGCGTCTGCTTTGCAGACATCTTCAACTGCGCATTCCTGCAATCCGCCGGAGGCTTTATCTCAGTCAGAGATTGTACTCTCACTGAGACGAATTTGTTTTACTCTCCACTTGCAGAAGTGGGAGTCTTATCTGACTGAGATAAAATTGCAAGTTCTGATATATAGTTCCTCTACGCATCTCGTACCCTCACTACCTTTATACATGAAATAATTGAGACGCATTATCCCATGTAATAGCTTCCACTTCCTCCGGTGTGATTCCCTTGATCTGCGCGATCTTCTCTGCCACATAGACCAGCTCCCGCGAATCGTTTCGATGCCCGCGATGAGGCTCCGGAGCAAGGTAGGGGCTGTCTGTTTCCAGCAAAATGCGCTCGATCGGCGTCTCTGCCACGGTCTGCACCAGTTTTTTCGCATTTTTGAAGGTGACAACACCACCGACTCCGATATAATAGCCCATCTTCACATACTCCCGCGCCAGCTCCGGCGAATAGGAATAACAGTGAACCACGCCCGGAATCTGTTCCGCATGAATATCTTTCATCAGTGTCAGTGTGTCCTCCGCCGCATCCCTCGAGTGAATGATCACCGGAAGACTCACTTCTCTTGCCAGCTCCATCTGCCGCACAAACCAGTCACGCTGGTTTTTCTGCACATCCGGATCCTTTTCCCAGTAATAATCCAGACCGATCTCACCGATTGCTACGGTCTTTTCCCACGCAGCTAATTTTCTCATTTTTTCAATGACATCCTCACTCATGCCCTCTAATTCGCTGGGATGTACACCGACTGCCGCATAGACATGATCGTATGAACGCGCCAGCTCCACACATTCCTCAATGGAAGGGATCGTAGATGCCACATTGATCACTTTTCCAATACCGAGAGAAGGGAGCTGTGTCAGCAGCTCCCCCCGATCCTCAGCAAAACGCTCATCATCATAATGAGCATGTGTTTCGAAAATCATAAATCTCTCCTAAAACATATTCCCACCATTTGCATAAGCTTTCGGAATCCTCCCACTACGCAGATTTCTTCCTTTTGCAATGCAAAACAAACATGTGCTTCAACCCGATTTAGCAGATCTCTGCTCCTGCAGGCATCTTCTTTTCGGGAACCATGAGCGACAGCTCACCGTTCTCATCCTCTGCACAAAGAAGCATACCCTCAGACAGCACACCGGCAAGCTTTGCAGGCTTTAAGTTCACCAGAACCATCACCTTTTTGCCAACCATCTCTTCCGGTGTATAGTGCTTCTGGATACCGGAAACGATCTGCTTCACCTGGCTTCCGATGCGAACCTGTGAACAGAGCAGCTTCTTGGACTTCTCCACAGCCTTGCACTCGATGATCTCGCCCACCTGAAACTGCATCTTTCCGAATTCCTCAAAGGTGATCTCCGCCTTCGGCTCAATGTCGATCACCGGCTCTGCGGGCTTTTCTGCCTCTTCCTCTACCGGCGGATGCAACTCATTCACGCGCGCCATCACCTCATTGATATCCAATCTTGCGAACAGGATCTCCGGTTTATCTGTCACTCTTGTTCCGCTCACATAAGAACCAAAATGATGCAGGTCATCGAAAGGAATCTCCTTCGCATTGATCTGTTTTAAGATCTTCTCAGAAGTCTCAGGCATGAAGCTCTTCAACAATGTAGCACCAATGTTGATGCTGTTTACCAGATTATATAATACTTCTGACAGACGAGGCATGGTTGCCTCATCCTTCGCCAGGATCCAGGGTGTTGTCTCGTCAATATATTTATTGCAGCGCTTGAACAGATTGAAGATCTCTGTGATGGCATCTGCCACGCGCAGATCTGCCATCTTTGCAATGACCTTATCCCTCGTCTCCGTCGCAACCTTTTTCAGATCTGCATCGACATCATCAGTTACTCCGGTGGAAGTCACAACACCACCGAAATATTTATTACTCATGGAAATGGTACGATTTACCAGATTTCCCATGGTGTTTGCCAGATCAGAATTGATGCGCTCTACAAGCAGATCCCACGAGATCACACCATCATTCTCAAAAGGCATCTCGTGCAGTACAAAGTAACGCACCGCATCCACGCCAAAGAAATCCACCAGCTCATCGGCATAGAGTACATTTCCCTTGGACTTACTCATCTTTCCGTCGCCCTGTAAGAGCCACGGATGTCCAAACACCTGCTTCGGCAGAGGAAGATCCAGTGCCATCAAAAAGATTGGCCAGTAGATCGTATGGAAACGGATGATATCCTTGCCGATCAGATGCAGATCCGCAGGCCAGTTTTTGTTGAACTGATCCGTAGAATTTCCATCACAATCATATCCGACACCGGTAATGTAGTTTGTCAGCGCATCCAGCCATACATAAACCACATGCTTATCATCAAAATCAACCGGAATACCCCAGTCAAAAGAGGTACGGGATACACACAGATCCTGTAATCCCGGCAGTAAGAAATTGTTCATCATCTCATTCTTGCGGGAGACAGGCTGGATAAACTCCGGATGTGTGTTGATGTGCTCGATCAGGCGGTCTGCATACTTGCTCATCTTAAAGAAATATGCCTCCTCCTTCGCGGGCTTTACCTCACGTCCGCAATCCGGACACTTGCCATCCACAAGCTGTGACTCTGTCCAGAAGGACTCACAGGGTGTACAGTAAAGTCCCTCATAAGAGCTCTTATAAATATCACCCTTATCATAGAGCTTCTTAAAGATCTTCTGCACCTGCTTCTCATGATAATCATCTGTGGTACGGATAAACTTATCATAGGAAGTATTCATCAGATCCCAGATATCCTTGATCGTTCCTGCTACATTGTCTACATATTCCTTCGGAGTCACGCCGGCATCAGCTGCCTTCAGCTCGATCTTCTGACCATGCTCGTCTGTTCCGGTCTGGAAGAAGACATCGTAACCCTCCTGTCTTTTAAATCTTGCGATACTGTCCGCCAGAACGATCTCATAAGTATTACCGATATGAGGTTTTCCTGACGCATACGCGATCGCAGTTGTAATATAATATTTTCCCTTATCTGCCATTTTTCTAGTCCTCAAATACTTCCTCTGTAGTTTCTTTCTGAATGGTCTCTTCTGAGACAGTTTCCTCTTCCGCTGCTTCTTTTACGACAGCATCCACGATGATCTCATCCTCTTCAAGCTTTGCGCCGCAGCTCTTACAATAGGCATCTGCAGCCTTTACTTCCTGTCCGCAGCGGGGGCATACCTTTGTGCCCTTCAGCTCACACAGCTCTTTATTCATATCCTCAATTGCAGCAAGCATCTCTTTGATCTGTGCCATCTGCTCATACTCTGCCGGATCATCATCCTTGTGCGCTTCAAAATAAAGCTTTCCGATCTGCGCATACAGCTTCTGCACCTGATCTTCCTTCGTATGGATATCCATGGTCAATTTCGCAACGCCGGACAGATCCTTTGCCTTTTGGCTGACATCCTTACTTGCGTTTGTCAATGTCTCACTTAACTTATCAAAAAAAGCCATTTTCCACATCTCCTTTTCTATCATCGTACACTTACAAAAAACTGTGAAGTGCCTACTATTTATAGATTATACCCACTTATCGGTGTATTTGCAACTTTTATCCACAAAACACGTATAATTTGAAGCTGTTCACATCAAAATTCGTTGATATTACGAGTATTAGCCTTGACAAAAAGGTTTACACTTTTTATAATAGGCTCGTAAAAGCAATGACGAGAACAAGTAATAAGGAGTAAACACCTACAGAGAGCAGCCGTTCGGTGAGAGGCGCAGGCAGTACTTTTTATGAATACATCTCCGAGCTTCGCACCGAAATGTGAAAAGTAGGCTGCGACGGGTTCACCCGTTATCGTGGAAAGATGTTGATGGACATCTGATGGAGGCTGATCATGTGAGTGGTCAGTAAAAAAAGGTGGTAACGCGACGAACAATCGCCCTTTTTCGTGCAGGACACGAGAAAGGGTTTTTTTATGCCATAAATCCATCAAATATGAAAAAAGAAAGGAAAAAACTATGACAATTTACGACGAACTGGTTGCCCGTGGTCTGATTGCACAGGTAACCGATGAAGCAGAGATCCGTGATCTGGTCAACAACGGAAAAGCAACCTTCTACATCGGCTTCGATCCTACTGCCGACAGTCTTCATGTGGGACATTTCATGGCACTCTGCCTGATGAAACGTCTGCAGATGGCAGGAAATAAGCCCATCGCTCTGATCGGCGGCGGTACTGCTATGATCGGCGATCCTTCCGGACGTACGGATATGCGTCAGATGATGACCACAGAGACTATCGCACACAACGTAGAATGCTTTAAAAAGCAGATGAGCCGTTTTATCGATTTTTCCGATGATAAAGCATTACTGGTAAACAATGCTGACTGGCTGATGGACTTAAACTACATCGACGTTTTACGTGAGGTAGGTGCACATTTCAGTGTCAACCGCATGCTTTCCCATGAATGCTACAAGCAGCGTATGGAGAGAGGTCTTACCTTCTTAGAGTTCAACTATATGATCATGCAGAGCTACGATTTCTTTGAATTATTTCAGAAATATGGCTGCAACATGCAGTTTGGCGGCGATGACCAGTGGGCAAACATGCTGGGCGGTACAGAGCTGATCCGACGCAAGCTCGGAAAAGATGCCTATGCAATGACGATCAATCTGCTGCTCAACTCCGAAGGAAAGAAAATGGGAAAGACCCAGTCCGGTGCGGTATGGCTGGATCCGAACAAGACTTCTCCCTTCGATTTCTACCAGTATTGGAGAAATGTGGCTGACTCCGATGTTTTGAAGTGCATCCGCATGTTAACATTCCTGCCTCTAGAGCAGATCGACGAGATGGATCACTGGGAAGGCGCACAGCTCAATCAGGCAAAGGAGATCCTTGCTTATGAATTGACCAAACTGGTTCACGGTGAAGAAGAAGCCAACAAAGCTCAGGAAGGTGCCCGCGCGCTGTTCTCCGGTGCAGGAGACACCGCAAATATGCCTACTGTCACTGTTACTGCTGATGATTTTGCAGAGCGTGACATGGATATCATGGCTGTGCTTGTGAAAGCTGGTCTCTGCGACAGCCGTTCAGATGCGCGCCGTGCAGTTCAGCAGGGTGGTGTCACCGTAGACGGTGAAAAGGTAACTGACATTGCTGCTTCCTACAAGCTGGATGATTTTACCGGTGACGGAAAGGTCGTAAAACGCGGCAAAAAGAAATTTGCAAAAGTGATTGCTGAATAATCTCGCTTAATATTTATTGGCGTTAAAATGTCCGAAGATGTTCCGCCTGTAAGAGGCACCGATTCGGACATTTTACGCCTGTTCACTACTTATTGATGATCGTGATTCTTCCCTGTCCGGCAGGATCTTTGTACTGCTCATCAACAACGCCTTTTAATACATCCGTTAAGTAAACGCGGAGTACGTCATTGTCAACCATTGTATTATCTTTTACAACCTTGCAACCATCAAACATGGTATATCCGTCACCATTATTTCTCAACGTATAGTTTGTTCCGGCTACTGTGTAGGTGCTCTGCAGATCGATCGGTTCATATGCAGATTTTTGTGCGTTCCAAACCTGAATATCCGTCACACGATATTTACCGTTTACTTTTTCAAACATTCCGGTGTCAGCATTTGTCACGACAGAAGAAGGGATCGATACATCTTTTTCATGACACACTCCTCCTTTAAAAATTTTATAAAAAAAGGACTGAATCCAAAACACTGTCTGTTTCTGAATCCAATCCTCTTTTAAGGCGACTAACGGATTTGAACCGATGATCAGGGAGTTGCAGTCCCACGCCTTACCACTTGGCTAAGTCGCCTTGCTTCAATACCTACTTATCTTATCAAAATTCATCTCATCCGTCAACCCTAAAACAACAGATTTACAAATCCCATAAGCATGCCCAGTAATCCGCCCAGCCAAACAAGGGCGTTTAATTCCTTCTTTGAAATTGATAAAATGATCTTTTCCAGCTGTGCCACATCATAGCCATTGATACGCTCCTCCACTATTCTCTGCAGATCCAGAGTTTTCAAGAGTGCTGCCGATTTTTGTTCGATAAAATACACATATTTTTCCCACAAAAAATCCACTGCTTCTTTCTCATGTTTTTCTGCAAGCTCCGCAAGATCACAGATTTTATAGTCACAGATTTCTGTATATTTCTGATCGATATAACCCCCGATCATCTGTGGGCCTTGCTTGCGCAGCATTTCTTTGGTGTTTGCAATGATCTGTGGTTTTGCCGACTCCAGCGGATTTTTTGCGATCCTCGCCACGATCGGGTTCATTTCAGCCTGAACAGATAAAAGTGCACTTTCAATCAATTCATCCACCAGATCACTCTCAGTCACTGCCTTTGTCACATAGTCACTAACAGAATTTCGAAGCCCTGTTTCCATAATGTTCACCGGGTCAGCGAATCCCTTCTGGTCTAAAAATACTTCCAGTGAAATTGTCACCTGCTTCATCCGCAGGATCAGGCCATGTACGTGAACAGCCACTTTCTCCTTGATCTTCGGATCACAGATCGCTTTTTGGATCGTTGCATCATCCAACAAATATTTCGAGATCACTTCACCGATCGCACCGGCAATACGTTCCTTTTCCTTTGGAATCAGACCCGGTGTAAAAGGTACATGAAATCGTCCGATATAAATGGCACGATGTGGACGAAACAGCATCTTGATTGCCAATGAATTTGTGATAAGTCCGATCAGCCCTCCGATGACAGGGGCTGTAATCCATGATAACTGCATAATCTTCCTCTATTTCCGGTTTGCTTTTTTTGCAACCTTTTCTTCGTACATTTTTTCATCTGCCAACCGTACATATTCTTCCAGACTGTCGTTCCTCATTGGATCAGTAACCACTGATCCGATACTGACCGTCAATGGCACCGGAAACTCTATCTGACTTCCTCTGTCACTCAGTTCACGACGGATCTCACACTTGAACTGTTCTTCTTTCCCGGCATCAAATGTCTGCTGTAAAAGAACATACTCATCGCCACCGATCCTGGCAATAAAAGCGCCTCTTTCGCTGCATCTCTCCATTGCACGGGCAACAGCTATAATTGCATAATCTCCAAACTCATGACCAAATTCATCATTGATCTCTTTTAACCTGTCGAGATCTATAAAATAAACAGTAACTTTTTGTCCCTTCCGATGCTTTTCCAACAAAAAATCATTGCCGAACTTCATGTATCCCATTCGATTATAAAGTCCGGTTACTGCATCATGTACATAAAGCTTTGAAAGAAGATCATTCATATACTGCAGCTTTTCTTTTTTATGAAGATTTTCAATTGCCTTTGTGAGAACACTCATCACATCAAACAAATACTGTTGCTCCAGCAGATAAACTGCATTTCGGATGACAAAGTAACCTATGGTATCTTTGCCAAAATGTAAAGGTAAAAACAGAAAGTCCTGTCTGCTGCGCTCAAAATCGAATGTTGGAAAAATGCCTTCGATCGTTGTCATCTCTATTTCATTCAAACGTTTTCCATTCTCATAAGCGAACTGTATCTGCATTTTAGACGGATAGCCTTTTTGAACAAACTCTGTTCCCTGGGATAAATCGTGTTTCTCATTGACTTTTGCCTGCTTTTTATATGCATGAATCTGTTCATCCATCACTAGATACATGGCATCACATTGGAAGGATGACACAAATTTTGCAATACAATCCATAATATCGGAAATCGTCTCACAGCTCTGCAATTCATACTCCAGCAACAGAACTGTATCCTGAAACTCCTGAGTCTGAATATCATACATCATCCTGGCTTTCAGATCATTTCTGACATCAATTCTTGCCTGGTTCTTACAACCGCAACTCTCCCAAAATAAGGGTGTTGAGGGAATATAGTTCAAACGCTGCGTTTGTTTTCCTTTCCATAATTCCATAAAAAGATCCGCGCAGCAAATACCAATACTTTCCCTCACATGATCTACCGTTGTAATATTCGGATGATAAATACTCGCCTTATCAAAATTGTCAAAGCCAGTCACCTTAAAATCATCCGGAATATGCAAACCATGCTTTAAAGACGCCTCACCCACGCCTACTGCAATATTATCATTTGCGCAGATGATCGCATCCGGAAGTACCTCATGCTTCTGATACAAAGTCTCAAAACCTTGTAATCCACAACTATATTCAAAATTTCCAAAATAAAAATCATCTTCCGAATATGCGATCCCATGCTCATCCATATATGCCTTTAAGCCTTCCAGACGCTTTGCATTCTCGTAATTTTTACGAGGTCCCATAACAAACCAGAAGCTTTGACAGCCATGCTTCTCATGCATATGTTCGATCATTTCGTACATCGCATGATAATTATCAATTCCTACATAATAACAGTCATCTATCTCGCAGCCCAGAGAGATCACCGGAACACCGGAAGCCTTCGCCCGATCTACCGTTTCCCGGCGGACATTTTCCATAACAACGTTATTAAGATCCAGAATAATACCGTCAAACTCTTGAAGATCAGGTAATTGATAAATATTATATTCACCGATATTATATCCTTTATCCCAGCTCCAATTACCGGAACTGCTGAAAATATAAAGGTTTATATCTTCCTCAACCTCACGGATACGCTGCAATATACCGGATGGCCACGCAAATGTAAAACAGCGTTTCCATTCATCCATGAGTAAAGCTATCTTTCGCATAGGTTATCTCCAATGAAAATCTATAATGTCTGTACTCTTTATATCATGAGCAAAATTGCTTCGGCAAAATCACAAAAAGCCGTTGGTTTTCCGTGATCGCGGGCGCGCTCGCATAATATCATACATCTGCATCCGTCTGATACTATGCTCACTTTTGCCGTCGCGTACATTATATCACCATTTCTTATGAAATGCATTAAAAAAAGAGAATGAGCTCCTGTTGGAATTCATTCTCTTTCAGAGGCGACTAACGGATTTGAACCGATGATCAGGGAGTTGCAGTCCCACGCCTTACCACTTGGCTAAGTCGCCATATAGTGACCCCAACGGGAATCGAACCCGTGTTACCGCCGTGAAAGGGCGATGTCTTAACCGCTTGACCATGGGGCCTTATTTAAAAATGTTTATAATACATAAAAAACTCCCCGAGTAGGGCTCGAACCTACAACAACTCGGTTAACAGCCGAGTGCTCTACCATTGAGCTATCGAGGATTACTTTAGAAAGTATTGTACCTTCAAAACTTCACACAGAT
>JAQYOU010000058.1 GCA_028727105.1 bacterium | reverse complement strand
ATGTGTTACAAAGATCCCGCCGGTCTCCTCCGGTTTGATGCCCAGTTGTTCCAGCCCTTCCCGGATCCGCTTACCGCTGATACCGGCATCGATCAGGATATGGCTGTTTTCTGATCCTGCAAAAATACAATTTCCGCTGCTTCCGCTCGCAATACTACATAATCTCATCGTGTCCGGCCTCTAACTTTCTTCCCAGCGGATCACGATCTCGTCACCCTCTTCGAGAATCTGTGTATAGAAAGCATTTTTTTCATTCACCAGCGTAACGATCGCACGGCCTCTGGAATCAGACAGATCAAAATCAATGTAATCGAACACGTCAATAAACACATATTCCGGCTTTCCGCGCATCACGATCAGCTCGCCGTTAACGAACACGCTGCGGTCCACCGGCTCCCTGACCGGCTCTTCCTCTGCTTCTTCCTCAGCTTCGCCCACAGCTGTCTGCGGTTGCTCCGCTGTTTTTCCGTCATCCGCCTCTTTCCCGTCTTCAGGCACCACTGTATCTGATACCGGATCTGCCTGCTCTGCTGCTTCACTGTCATTTGCTGCATCCATATCCACAGCTTCCCCCGACGTTCCGGTCAAATAGGTCTCCTGCTGCTCCATATCTTCCTTCGCGGTACGGTATGCAAGAACGGTCCAATCTACACTAAAATTTTCATAGATCTGCGCATCCATATTTTCCACACGGTTATTCACCAGTATGTCCTGATCCGGATCGATCTCAACATCCATGAACTCAGCAAGCTGTGCCACCGTATAGTAATTGCGTACCTCAATGCGATCCCCGTCCTTCACCTGATATGCCGGCGGCTCCAGTCTCCCGTTCACCTGCACAAACCGGGGGCAGGTCACCATTTTATGATTCACTTCAAAAGTAATGGTCTGGGATGTATATTCCTCCAAACGCTCGATCGTATAGACTGCATCATCACCGACGGTGGATGGAATGATCTCGATCTCACAGTTGGGCTCCAGCGGCGTGTTGATATTTACCTCTCTGCCATTCAGCCGGACAACGGAAGACTCCCCTGCTTCGCCGCGGATCATGCGCTGCTTTCCATTTACTGTAAAATTGATCGCCTGTCCTCTGCGGGGGAACAGGTACTCATTCGGAAATCCTGCCTGCAGTGCAGCGTCAACGATCGTCAGCCGGCTGTTATCATACAGCTTGATCCGCTCCCCGTTGAAGCGTACCATAATAAAATTATTCTTCTGATCATAATAATTGAGACAGATTCCTACCGGTGTAACGATCAGCGGATCCTTCTCAATATCCGGCTGCAGGAAATTAATCGTCTTTAAGACCTCTTGTCCGCGCAGTGCCACGCGCTCGGATGCGATATTCAGTTCCTCTGCCAGACGTTCCACAAAACCGTGTACCTTTCCGCCACCGCCGACAACAAAGGTCGCACTGACCGATTTATCCCCGTTCAGGTCAATGATCTTTTCTGCAACTCCTTTTGCCAGCTTATCAACCACAGGTGCCACCAGCTCCCAAACTTCCTTGGAAGGAACCCGGTGTGTGATACTCATGATATCTTCAAATTCCACTTCATTATCCACTGTGGACGCACGCTTGATGTGCTCTGCCATATTGAAATCCACCAGATAATGCTGAACGATCACCTCTGTGATCTCATCACCCGCATAGGGGATCATTCCGTAAGCAATGATACTTCCATCCTTTGTGATACAGATATCGGAAGTACCGGCCCCCACATCCACCAGCGCAATGTTCAGCATACGAAAATTCTGAGGGATCGCCACATTGATGGCCGCAATCGGCTCCAGGGTAAGATTTGCCACCTCAAGACCTGCGATCGCCACTGCCGAATACAGTCCGTCCACAACGTCCTCCGGCAAAAAAGTAACAATGATATCCAGCGAGATCACGTCAGCCTTGTGGCCCTCCAGATTGGAATACATTTCATCATTGATATAATATTTCACAACAGAATATCCAACGCAATAAAACCGATACTTGGTGTCATTCTGCTCCCGAAGGATATTCTGAGCCTGCTCCACGCCAAGCAGCTCCAGCGTATGGATCATCTCGCCTGTAACGATCGTCTCCTCAGGAAACTCATAGTCCACATGTGTGGTCACAGTTTTTAAGACACGCCCCGCTGCCGCAATGCAGACCTCTGTCAGCGGCTGCTCGATCATCTCCTCGAGCTTTGCTTTTACCACCTGTATCGTCTTTCCAACCTTTCCGATATCATGGATCTGTCCGTCCAGCATCGCACGCGTACCATGTTCCCTGCAATACTGTGCAACGACATTAAAGGTCTCGTTCTCATCCCGGTAACCTACCGTTCCGACCACATTACGCGTTCCGATATCGAGACCAAACACAAGTCCGCTTTTATCCTCTCTGCGTGTGTCCATTTTGTTTCTCCTCACTCCTGTATTGTTAGTTGTTTGACCTGTTCTAATACGTAAGCTTCATCCCTGT
>JAQYOU010000057.1 GCA_028727105.1 bacterium | reverse complement strand
ACCGTGGCAAGTACTGCCTTTTCATTCTTTTCCCGCAGGCGCAGATAGATCTGTTCTGCCGTTAAGTGCTCTGTGGAATTGTTGATGATCTCTAAAATGTAGCGTGCATTTTTTGTCATAGCAATCCTCGCATGTCATCGGAAAGTGGTCAGATGCAACTGAAAAATTAGAATGATTTTAAAAATATATTAACATATTTGGGAAATTTGTCAATGAAATTCCGGATCGTATATTATTGGCCGGCGTGTATGATGAAGTTGCACATGCTGAATGAATATGATAGTATGTAACTGTTCAGAGCCAAGGCAATATTTATAAACTATCGGAATCGAGCCAGGGTCTGAATAGTTACGATAATATAAAAGTAGCTGTAGGGATTTTATGGAGGGATCATATGCGTTCATGGGTTGCAAAAACAGAAGAAATTGATGATTTAGAAGTTGCAGTAGAGGAATTGAAGAATGGTATACCGACGGAGGAATTGCTCACAAACACGGTCGGTATTGCCTATGTGTATTATGATGCGGATTTTGAAGAATTAAGTAAAATGTTATCAGATACTTTCCAATTTCCCATCATCGGTGTAAGTGCAATGGCGCTCTTAGATCATGAAGGATATCTGGCTTACGGTATGGAACTATTAGTTATGAGTGCTGATGACGTCAGATTTTCTGTGGGAATGACTGATCGCTTAGATAAAGATAATTATGAAGAAAAATTAGAAAAGCTTTATGATGCAATGAAAGGCGACATACAGGAACAGGAAAAACTGATATTAGCTTATACCGGTAAAGTAGTAGATGCTGACGGAGATATATATGTTAAGACTTTTGATAAGATCAGCGGTGGAGTTCCTGTTTACGGAGGAATGCCTTCGGATATGTATACCTACAAAGATTTTAAAGTATTTTATGACGGAAAAGTGGTAAATTATGCGGCGGTCGTCATACTTGTTTATGGAAATGTATCCCCCATCACTTTGGTTGAGTTTTCCATTTCGAATGAAACGAGTTTAGAGAGTCAGGTAACGAAAGCATTAGGCAATATCGTGTTTTCTTTGGGCGATAAAACGTTTATACAGACGCTGGAAGAGGCAGGACTTTCCTCTGACAACGAAAATGTGATCAAGGAGTATGTCCAGACACCGTTTGTTGTTAAAAAAGAAGTGGAAAACGGTGAAACAATAGAATTTTTGAGAAACCTTGCCTATCTCAAGCATGATACCGGAATAGGCGTCTTTTTAGGACAGGTACCGGAGGGAGCAGAACTGAAGGTGGCTACCGTCAGTGTGGATGATATCGGAAAATCAGTCACACAGGTATTTACAGACCTGATTCATGAGATGGAGAAAAGAAGTGATTATCAATACAGCACCATTATCTGCACTTCTTGTACGGCAAGATATATGAACATTATCGGAGATAAAAATATTGAGGGTAATGCATATAAGGATATTATACCGGATGATATCAATCTGGTAGGAATGTATTCTTATGGCGAGTTATGTCCCATGAAAAGTTCTGATTCTGACAAGTTGTATAATATGTTTCATAATGAGACATTTACAATTCTTGCACTATAAAGACGATCGGTATCTGTTTGAAACAGGTTTATAAAGATGAGGAAGGAATATGGAAGATCTATCTCTGGAAGAAGAATTAAAAGACCTAAAAAAGCAGCTAAAGAAGGCGGAACGTGAGATCAAGCGTCTTGAGAATGAGAATACGTTGCTTATAAATATGAATAAAAAAGCGATAAGCATGAGAGACTTTAGCGAGCGGGAACTTGTGCTGGCAAAGAATCAGGCAGAAAAAGCTGACCGGGCGAAAAGTGATTTCCTCGCGTCCATGTCTCATGAGATAAGGACACCGATCAATGCAGTTCTGGGAATGAATGAGCTGATCATCCGTGAGAGCAGTGAGGAGAATATCAGAGATTATGCGAAGGATATAGAAAGCTCCGGAAGAATGCTTCTATCGCTTATTAATGACATCCTTGATTTTTCCAAGGTAGAGTCCGGGAAAATGGAAATCATATCTGTTGAATATGATCTTGCCAGTGTGATCAATGATATCATCAATATGTTAAGCACAAAGGCAAAAGATAAAGGGCTGGATTTTTTGGTTGAGGTGGATCAGACAATTCCCGGTATGCTGTATGGTGATGAAAGAAAAATCACACAGATCATAACAAATCTGATGACAAATGCGATCAAATATACAGAAAAGGGGAGTGTCAAGCTATCTATAAAAGGTGCTGAGGATGACATCGGATATAAACTATATCTTTCTGTATCTGATACAGGAAAGGGAATCAAAGAGGAAGACCAAAAGCGGCTTTTCGAATCTTTTACCAGGGTAGATGAGGTTGAAAACAGAGCTATAGAGGGCACCGGTTTGGGGCTGACACTTACGAAGTGTTTTACTGAAATGATGGGTGGAGAACTTTCGGTGGAAAGTGTCTATGGAGAGGGTTCTACTTTCACGGCTTATATCAGACAGGAAATTGTGAAGGCTGATCCGATCGGTGATTTTGAGGAGCGGATCGCGAGAAAACGACAACAGAGGGAAAATAGCAGTCAGGGATTGCATGCGCCTGGATGTAAGGTTCTTGTGGTGGATGATGTGCAGATGAACTGCAAGGTATTCTGCGGTCTGTTAAAGGAAACGGGAATAGAAATAGACACTGTTTTTTCCGGAAGAGAAGCTTTGAACAAATGTCAGGATAAAAAGTATCATATGATCTATATGGATCATAGAATGCCGAATATGGACGGAATTGAGTGCTTGCACGAATTGAGGAGTATGGACACACCAAACAATGACACCCCTGTGATCGTACTTACGGCAAATGCGATATCCGGAATGAGGGAAGTGTATCTGGAGGAGGGCTTCGATGATTATCTCAGTAAGCCAATAGAGGTGAAATATCTCGAAGAATCTATCAGAAAATACGCGTCTGACTGGCTTGTGGAGACAGGGAAGGATCACAAGACGGAGAGTGTCATTCAGGAAAAGAAAGCGGAACGCTCACAACTATCATTACAGGAAAAATATCCGGAGTTAAATACGAACCTGGGACTCATGTATTGTATGAATGATGAAGACTTTTATCAAGAGATGATAAAAGAATATGCAGGTGAGGATAAGAGTAATCTTCTAAGGGAATGTCTGGCAGCAGGGAATTATGATGATTTCAGAACCTTCGTTCATGCTGTGAAAAGTACATCCCTAAATATCGGAGCAGAACATCTTTCAGAAAAGGCAAAGCGCCTGGAACATGCTGCAAAAGAATCAGATATCTCATACATTCATAGTAATTTTGATGAATTTATATCGGAATATGAGAGCCTGCTCAAAAAGATAAAGTCGACAGAGTGAGCATGGATCACAGCTGAAATGGTCGATAAAATTAACGTTTTCATTATACAGAAAATCCGTTATACTAACAGTAAGTGGCCGGTGTAACGGATTTTTGTATGGGAGGTGGCAAACTATTATAAAATATAGAAAATGACGATAGTACTGTTAAGATACCGGAAACAGTTTACACGAAGGAGGGTATTATAATAATGGATGAGGCGCGTATATTTAGAGAGCGGTTTCAGCAGGGCACAGCATACATGTCTGAAGAACTGAAAAGCATTGAAAAGAATGCGACGGGCACATTTAAAGAGCCTGAAAACCAGCAGCTTGAGAGGGAATATATGTCTGCGATGGAGCAGGGACATGCCCGGATGCGTTTGTTCGGAATCAAGGAGACCTCTTTTGGAAAGATGGAATTTGCAACGACCGAGGTCATGCAAAGCTACTGTGAGGAGCGAAAAGAAGCCAGCAGGATCCGGCAGATCACGGAATCAGGGAAAAAGAAAAAATCCAGACAGGAGACGGATGCGCAGGCCAGAATGGGAGACCGTGTGAACGGTCAGCTCAAACGGTCTGCCGATGCTTCTGCTGCAAATGTTCTTCAGATGTACAGGGCGAAGAAGGAACAGAATCACCAGCCGGCTGATCCTTCGATGCAGGGAACAGAATTCTATACCGAGGTGAAGCATGAGGAAATCGATGCGCAGACACGCGAAGAACAGATCAGTGATCTGCTATTAAAACGTGATGTGTTAGCCGAGCGCGTAAAGAATGCTGCACCCCAAGGTACGACCGAGAGATTGGAAGCGGAATATGATAAGCAGCTTTTGGAAAAATTGAATGATGTATTGCAGACCTGGATGATGGCCGGAGGAATCACCGAATCCGGAAAAAGAGTCTCCGGAAGGGAAAAATCGAAAGCGATGCAGCATTTATCCTTAGCGGTTGAAAGCTACGAGCACTATGTGAAAAACCGTGATATGCTGATCGGTGGAATGCTGTTTGAACGCATTAAGAAAACGGACGCTTATAAAGAGCAATATGATGAATGGACGAACATTGACAAGGAAGCATCGAGACAGGTCTTAGATATTGACCAGCCGATCATGAATGTCTACAAGGATGATATCATCAATTTGCGCACCCTCATCTCAGAGAACGGACCTTATGCTCCGGAAATGCAGAAGCTGATCACAAGTGTATATAGGGAATATATGCAGCACAGTGTGGCATATGCCAATATGAATCAGGAGATGAAAGCTGCAACGATGACTGTGCGGAAGAATGGGAAGATGCTGAAATATCTGGAGGCATGGAAGAATAAGAATGACTTGGTGGACAGTCAGCATGAGATGGCGATGGATGCCGCAGCGGCATATCTGAAATACCTGATCAAGGGTTCGGCACCGGATCCGACACTGGCAGTCTATATCGAACAGCATTGGAATACGGGTGCCTTTGTAGCAGAGCTTGACCAGAAAGCAGATGAAGCATATGGTGACCGCGCCGGATATGAAGTGCGGATCAGGGAAAGGATTGCGCAGATCGAACAGGATGCCGATCTGACGCAGGAAAAGAAGGCTTCTTTGATTACTAGGTTGGAACTTGCATTAGGGGCTCCACAGAATCAACAAGAGGAGAAATTGTTGAGCAGTTCTCTCGTAGAGATTGCATATTCTGCTTTTGTTCATGATCAATGCCAGGTGACAGATAATGATCCCAACGGTGCCGGATATCGTGATGTTGTCCGCATGCTGATGCCTGTGAATGGTTCGGTTGAGGGACTGGATGCACAGGAGGCGAAAGCGCGTAAGATCGGTTTCGTGAAATTTGGCAAGGGGACATATCTTGGGGATCAAAAGGATGCGCAGGGGAATATCATTGAAGACAAGAGGCACGGAATGGAGTGTTCGAAGGAAGAACGGTTGGCCGAGTTCCCGGCATTGAAGGAAGTGGTTGAACATGCCTATGAGGATATGCATGCGTATGTGCAGGCAAATGAAGTTGTATTTCAGAAACAGTCGCTGGAGGATGTATACCGTTCGGTAGAGACTCTGACCAAAGTATATAAAAAAGCACAGGCAATGCGCGATATGTGTAGTGTCATATGTAAAACACCGCTGTTCGACGAATTGGAAAAACCGGTGCAGGATCGAATGATCGAACTGTGGGATTTCGGTGGAGCTTTGACAGAGATCACCCAGAATCGTGTGACGTTAATTTCGCAGGTAAGAGGAAAAACGCTTCGTGAACTAACAGAAGATGGGGGAGCCGGGCTGCGGACTCTTGGTATGACCATAGAGGATTATGTGGCAATGACACACAGAACACATGCGAAAACACTTGCGGCGCAAAGAGCGGATCACAGATAGGAGGGTGTGTTATGATTCAGGAGTATTTCATAGGGCAGCAGGTTCCGAATATCTTTGCACCGTTGATTCCTTTTCGGTATGTGAGAGAGATCGAACAGGGAGAATTAATGGCTGTCGGGGCATATGACAGCTGGGAAGATGAGGCGGTCGGTGTCATCCTGTTCCGTCAGCAGGAAGGCTGGATGGAACTGGTATGGCTGAATTTCTCTGAATATTACAGGGAAACGGAGGACGCATTAAGATTCGTAGAGCGCAGAGTGGAACGAACGAAACAGGCAGGCATGTTAAATGGAGTATTTATTGACTTTGCAGATGAACAGGAAGCAGAGCCGGTGGCATGGATCTTGCAGACGCTGGGCTTTCGTAAAGATCTCGTATCGAATCGGGTGTATGAGCTGACACTGGAACATGTGAAGGATACGGCGATCCTTCATCGGCAGACATCAAGGAATGTCCGGTCGCTGCATGCGATCAATGAAGAAAAAAGAAAAAAACTTGTAAAGGCAGTTTTGGCGGACGAGCGGGCTGTTCCGCTGACCGTACCGGTAGATTGGGGGCAGTATGATGAAAACATCAGTGTAGTCTATATGAATGGCATTGAACCGGAAGGAGTCCTGCTGTTTGAACGTCAGGAAAATGACCTGATCTTTTCCTGCGCGTGGGCAGTGGATCCTAAGGAACTGGCAGGTATGCTTGTTTCTGCACTGGCACAGGCGGAGCAGCTGTTACCGGCAGATGCCGTAGTGCTGATTCCGGTGATCGATCGAAGAGTGGCAGAGCTTGTAGAAAAATTAGTTCCGCTGGCATCGTGTCGGATGATAAACGAATGGTCACTTGGTTTTCGGAGCCGTTGAGGGGAAACAGGAATCCGAGAGTGAAAAAGTGGCGACCAAACGGTCGCCACTTTTGTCGTATGCATATCATGCATTTGCCATCTCAGTCAATTCTTTTAACATCTTCGGAAGCTCGCTGTTCATGCTCTCATCGGAAAACTGGCAGGTGCCGACTTTTTTGTGTCCGCCGCCGTTGTACTTGAGCATCAGGCTGCCCACATCCAGTGTGGCAGTACGGTTTAAGATACTGTAGCCCACTGCGGCTGAGCAACCCTTGCCGCCCCGGCCGCTGACGATCCATGC
>JAQYOU010000056.1 GCA_028727105.1 bacterium | reverse complement strand
TTTGTCTTGTCCAGCACCCAGAGGAGTGATCCCTTTTTATTCTTTTCCCGCATGGTCTCTACCAGCTCCAGATTCCGTCGTGTCGCAGAATCAAGCACCATAAATGTGCCCGTTGCATAGGGATGGATCGATGTCATATGATCCAGACCGTTCATCTGCGTTTCATACAGATATTTCAACAGCGCACCGGATGCAAGCGTACCCGATAAATAATCGACCAGTCCCAGACCATCCAGCTGTCTGACATGAAAATGCTCCAGCAGCGTGTTTTTTGCGATATCATCGGTAAAATACCAGGAATCCAGCGCAGTCACCGTGATACGGAGTCTGCTCCTTAGATCCTCGATATTCAATGCACTCATAAACAATGCTTCGTTGCAGATGATCTCTGCAGGCGCAAATTTATTGATCTCGTCCACCAGCTTTTGCACCGTGTCGATCTCCGTCACAAAAAAATCGCCGGTTGAGACATCGGCCGTTGAAACACCAAACACATTTTCATCATAATAGATGCACATAAGATAATTATTTTTTGTTTCATCCAACGAAAGCGCATCCGTGTTTGTACCCGGTGTCACAATACGGATCACCTGCCGTTCCACAATGCCCTTTGCCTGCTTTGGATCCTCCATCTGCTCACAGATGGCTACCTTGTACCCTTTGGAGACAAGACGGTTGATATATGTATCTGCCGCATGAAATGGAACGCCGCACATGGGTGCGCGCTCATCCATTCCGCATTGCTTTCCGGTCAGTGTCAGCTCCAGCTCCTTCGAAGCCGTGATCGCATCATCGAAGAACATTTCGTAAAAATCACCCAGTCGATAAAATAAAATACAATCGCTGTGTGCTTCCTTCGTCTTAATATAATGTTTCATCATGGGTGAATACTCAGCCATCATGATCCTCCTGTTCCTTACATTGGTTTATATTTTGCTGCAATGGCCTCCGCAACCCTGATGCCGTCCATTGCTGCTGAAGTGATACCGCCTGCATAACCGGCGCCCTCCCCGCAGGGATAGATCCCTTTCCAGTTGCTCTCGCAGGACTCATCCCTCAGGATGCGAAGTGGTGAGGATGTACGACTCTCTACACCGGACAGGATCGCATCGCTTCGGTCAAAACCGCGCAAACGCTGTCCAAACTGTTCCATTCCGGTGGTAAAGCAACGGTTCATTTCCTGTGTAAACAGCTCGTGCAGCGGCCCAAAGGAAGCATTTCCCTTTACACAGCTGGCAAAGCTTCCGTAATCAGTGGAACAGCGCTGCTCCTTGAAATCTCCAAAAAGCTGCTGCGGAATCTTTCCTCCACAGAGCGCATAGGCTTTTTCCTCCAGCATGCGCTGAAACGCAACTCCGGACAACGGGCCATCCCCCGGAAAATCATCCGGTGTCACGGACACGATGATCGCAGAATTTGCATTCGCACTGTCGCGCCGGTAATAGCTCATTCCGTTCACAGCAAGACGCTGCTCTTCGGAAGATGCATTCACCACATAACCGCCCGGGCACATGCAAAAGGAATAAACACCGCGCTGCCCGGGAAAATTAGCAGTCACCTTGTAAGGTGCCACCGGTAAATGCGCCATATCTGCGTCTTTGCCATACTGACTCTCGTTGATCATGGACTGGGGATGCTCCACACGAAATCCAACCGCAAATGCCTTCGGCTCCATCAAAAAGCCTCGCTGTTCCAAAAGCGCAAAGGTATCGCGCGCGGAATGTCCCAGTGCAAGAACTGCAATGCTCGCCTCCATCTGACGCTCTCCCTGGCGGCCTAAGACACGCAGCCCGCAAAGCCGTCCGTCTTTGATCCTCAGGTCTGTCATCTGGTGCTGGAATAAGATCTTTCCGCCAAGCCGCCGGATCTCTTCCCTCATATTTTGGATAACAGTTGTCAGTATATCTGTCCCGATATGGGGTTTGCTCTCATATAAGATCTCCGACGGTGCGCCGAACTTACAAAAAACCTCCAGCACATGCCTTCCGCGGCAGGCCGGATCCTTCACCATCGTGTTCAGCTTTCCATCGGAAAAGGTGCCAGCTCCGCCCTCGCCGAACTGTACATTGGAAGCCGGATCTAACACACCGCTCTCCCAAAAACGAAGCACATCCGCTCGTCGTTCTTCCACACATTTTCCACGTTCCAATACAATGGGGCGATACCCGTGCAGTGCAAGCTCATACGCGCAAAACAACCCTGCGGGACCTGCGCCTACGATCACCGGAGGCGCTGTCAGCACATGATCTCCCGGCTTAGGAAAGTGATACAGCACGCGTTGTGTCAGTTGGATGTTGGGTTTGCGCAGCTTCCTCACAAGCTTTGCTTCGCCGGACATTGCGACATCTATCGTATACACATAAAAAAGCTGCGGCTTTTTGCGCGCATCCACAGAACGTCTGACGATCTCATAGGTAAATACCGTGTCTGCCGACAGCCCAAGAATATGACGGATCTTATTTTCAATTGTATAGTGATCATGCTCCAAAGGAAGCTTTAACTGTTGCATGCGTATCATCTGATCTCATCCTTTTTATTCTATCAAGATTCTTTTCATAATTTATTGTTTCAGCTCTGAAGCAGCACTTTTTCCCGCCAGTGCACCGCTTGACCAGGCCCACTGCAGATTAAATCCGCCACAGATACCGTCAATGTCCAGCATTTCACCGGCAAAGTACAATCCCGGGATCAGTCTGGATCCCATGGTTTCCGGATCAACCTCTGATGTGTCAATGCCTCCGGCGGTTACCTGCGCCTGTTCAAAGGAGCGGGTAGCTGTGATCGGTACTTCAAAATGCTTGATCACATCAGCCAGCCGTCTGATCTGTTCATCACTGATCCTACTATTCATCAGATCCTTTGGAATATCTGCTTCATCAAGCAGTGCAGCCCCAAGCTTGTCCGCGAATAATCCGATCAGATTTTGCTCCATGGTCTTATTTTTTGCATAGATGCTGCTTGTCCGCGCAAGGATCAGTTCGAGCACCTGATCTTTCGGAAAGTCCGGCAGAAAATCGATCACGATCGTTACACGTTTCCCATCCTTTAATGCATGGGAAGCCAGATGACTCAGCTGGAACATGCAGATGCCTGAAACACCGTAGTCGGTCAACTGCAATTCTCCGGATTCACTGGCACATTTTGTCTCATTTATGTATAAATCTGCCGAAATTTCTGCACGAATTCCTGCAACCTTTTTGAAAAATGCAAGGTCAGATTGCATCGGAACAAGCGCCGGAACTAAATCTTGTATATGATGTCCCAAGCGTTCAACATATAGGAACCCGCTTCCGTCACTTCCGCTCTTCTTATAGGACTTACCACCGGTTGCAAGGATACAGGATCTGGCCTGATAAGTGCCTGTTTTGGTCTCGATCAGGAATCCGTGACACTTCCCGGCGGCAGAATCTCTTCTTTTTGTGTACATAATTTCCGCTTCACGAATGGATCTTATGCCGATTTCGCACTCGATCAAAATCCCCAGACGCCCACATTCCATCAGCATTGCAGCCAAAATGCCCGACGCCTGGCCACCCAATGGATAATAACCACCTCTGCGGCAGACAGGAACGATACCAAGATCTGCAAAAAAATTTAATGTAGATGTAATATCAAACTTTTTTGTTGCAGGCAACACAAATGCAGGACAAGCCCCGTGATAATACTGTTCACACGCGGTCTCGCCCTGCGCATTGGCAAAATGAAAAAGTGCTTCATTTGTATAGTTACATTTTCCGTTACCGGTCATAAGCAGCTTCTTTCCCGGCCGTTCCATATGTTCTAAGATCAGCACACTTGCGCCTTCTCTTGCTGCATGGATCGCTGCCATGAGCCCGGCAGCACCGGCTCCAACAACGATCACATCCCAGCATCTGTTTGTTTGAAGATCCTTCTTTTTACTCATATCTCATTCCTAACTGGAGTAGTTTTCCAAAAATTCAAGGAGCGCTTCCTCGGACGTAAAATACTTTCCTTCATCAATCTGCTGCTGCACCCGCGCAGGAAGCAGCGCATACGCGATCTCTGTTTCCATATACAGGGTACCAGACTGCTTCTCATATACCTGCAGATAACCGTCTGTCACCTTCAGATAATAAATCATATCTGTCGCAACGGTCAGTGGATCGCCTGAAAGTCCTCCGTCAGATCCGCTCCACTCACCTTCGTCAGCCTGCGCAGGAGTCCGGATCTGCCCGGCCTCCAGAATGTTTTCGGACAGATCTTCTTTTTCCTGACTCAGCTGTGAAGAGCCTGCATCATAAGGACTCTTGTGTGTCTTGCTTCCATTTCTCCAAGAAGTATACACTACAATGCATATAGATGTCAAAAGGAGTACGGAAAATGCAAAATATAATTTTAAAATAAGTTTTTCTTTGTTTTTCATATTGATCACCACACATAGTATGACCATGTTTGTGGTAATATATGCACTCCATGGAAACTATTACAACAAATGCATCTTTTGTCCAAGACCGATCAATTTTCTGCCTCCGGGGAAGGACAACAGATCTTCCTCATTCAGTCCCTTTAATACAAGCATCAATACGAAATAAATACATCCTCCGGCTGCGATGGAAACAACCGTGCTTACAGCATTGATATTTAAGATCATCTGCAATACCATATAGATCACATACACAGCTACCCCCATCACGCCGGCAGAAAGAGCCGGGATCAGGAAGGTTTTCTTCACTTCCTGTTTCAATCCGATAAACCGGTAAATCCCATATCCGTTTAACAGACACATCAAAAAGGCAAAGAATGTGTTCGCCCAGATCACGGCAAAAATATTTAAATTCGCCAGATACATCAGTGCTACCAGGAGACCTGCCTGGAGAAGAAGCGAGATCGCTGCATTGATGACCGGCACTTTCATGCGGTTAATGCCCTGTAAGATTCCGTTTGATAACGTGGAAAGCGAATAGAACACAACTGAGACCACGCCCACCTGAAGCATACGCGCTGCCAGCGGAGTACTGTCATGAAATAAAAGCTGCATAACCGGAGAGGCAAGAACACCAAGACCGACCGCACATGGAAACGCAATGACCATACTGTAATGGATCGCATTTCCGGTCTTTTTCTGCACACCGAACATGTCTTTATTCGCAAAAGAAGCGGTGATCGCAGGAACACTCGCAGATACAACTGCGGAAGCAATAGAGATCGGAACGTTCACCAGCACGCGATACTTTCCGCCGAATACACCCCAGAACGTATGAATCTGTTCAGCTGTGTAGCCCTGCAGATTTGCAACGTTTTTAAACAGTGCCTGATCCACGATCGCACTCAGGTTATAAAGTGTCGTGGAAAGAAGCACCGGAACAACCGTCCAGATGAGCACCCGAAGGATCGTGCGATACGATTCCCTGGAGGCACCGCGCTCCCTTCGAAGCTTTCGTTTCAGCACGCGCTTATAGACTGCAAACACAAACAACACAAACAGCAAGCCGGCCAATGCACCTGCACCTGTACCAAGCGTTCCACCGGCAGCACCAAATGCTGCACTGTACTCTTTTGTATCTCCGAGAACCGCGCCGATCTTTGCTCCGTAACGGAACAGATAATAGGCTGCCACAACGCTCACGATCGCATTGATGATCTGCTCAACGATCTGGGAGATCGCACTTGGCATCATTGTTCCAAGCCCCTGAAAGAAGCCACGGATGACACCGAGAATTGCCACGATAAATAACGTAGGTGCCAGTACCCGAAGGGCAAATACACAAAACGGAGTCTTTAAAAATGCGGCAAAATAATCTGCAAAAAAGAATACGATCAGTGCTGCAGCAAGTCCGCTGCATACTGCAAACCCCAGCGCCGCCTGAAATACACGGTACGCATCACGCATCCGTCCCTGCGAAACCCTTGCGGAAACCATCTTCGACACCGCAAGCGGCAGACTCATGGATGAGATCAAAAGCAGCAGCGAATAGATCTCAAAGGCTGTTGCATAGTAATCATTTCCAAGATCTCCGAGAATCGCTGTTAACGGACTGCGGTAAAGCAATCCGATGATGCGGCTTACAATGGATGCGAGCGCAAGTATCGAGCCCTGTACCAAAAAGCTGGAATTATTTGATTTTTTGACTGTTCGGTTCGTTTTCTGATCCATAAATAAAAGTTATCCTTTTGTATTTTGCTCTATCATTCTGACAAAAGATCAACGGGCATTCCATGCATCCGCAGTCTCATAGATACCGATATTATCCGCAGAATCAGTCGTAATGATACATATGCTTGTTTTGCCCTGATTCATGACAAGCTGGTCACCATTTCCGTCATAGAACAAAGACGGGGATTTCAGGTCTTCTTTTTTCCAGGTGATATCTTCACATTTTCCGTTGGTAAAATAGATCGCCTTTCCGCTTCCCACCGTATCAAACTCCATACGGCCCTTACTATCGATCACTCTGCCGGGAATGAACTGGAAGATCACGTTTTTAAACGCAAGCTGCTCTCCGGTCTCACCGTCAACATGCTCTTTCTTATAATGAAAACGCTTGTAGAGGCCGCTAGCCGCATCGTATTCAAACCAGGTTTTACTGTTCGGATAGGTGGTCTGCATCGCATAGGCATCCTTGCCGTTTATTGTAACCGGCTCCTCGTCCTCGGCAAACAGAAAGTGACCGTTAAAATCATCCTTGTAAGTCGTACGGTAGCCTTTTTTCTCAATGGCAGCCTTTATTCCTTCCGGTTTCGCAAATACATTATGAGGCGCGCTGCGGTCGCTGGAGCGATAATACATCAGGCTTTCCACGGAACCGTCCAAACCGTTTAAATTATCAATGGCGTCACTGTTTAAATAGCTTTTTGCAATGCTGGCTTGTCCATAGTGAGCATAAATGGCATCGTATTCTGCAGCGATATGTGCATAGTACAAACGGCAGCTTCGTACCGATCCGTATTTAGGCGCAGCGTTGTAATCATCATAAATGCCCATCAGACGGGTCAGTCCGCCCTCTACCAGACATTCATACAGGACGTCGGCTTCACCGATACCGTACTGCGGCAGCGCATCTGTTGTATTTCCAAACATGATGGCAAAAGGTCTGTTTTTCGTCTGCTCCTCCGGAAGCCATTCACCGGTCAGAAGGCTTTGTGCCTCTCCCTCATGTGTGATCTCAGGCTCTACCGGTTCTTCTTCGGGTACTTCCTCTACTTCCGCCACCGGAGGAACCGTCAGATCCACCACATTCGTCTCAACTTCCTTTTCTTTTCCGCATCCACAAGCTAATACAGCAGCTGTGATAGCAAGGATCAAACTTGCTGCAATTTTCTTTTTCATGTTGTTTCACCTTCCTTTTACGATTTATCTTGTGATTCCCAGATCATCCAAAATACGACGTTGTCTGGCTTCCATCTCTTCACGCTCCGTCTCTGTCTCGTGGTCATATCCAAACAGATGAAGCATGCTGTGTAAGATCAAAAAAGCAAATTCACGTTTTTCACTGTGTCCATAGCTCTTTGCCTGCTCTTTAACTTTGTCCACACAGAGGATGATATCGCCAAGCAGCAATTCTCCGGAGTCCGGATTGAAGTTTTCCTCCACACAGTCTTCTGCATGAGAAAAATCTGCCGGAGCATCAAAGCTTTGCATCGGAAACGAAAGTACATCCGTCGGGCGGTCGATCTTGCGATAGTCCCTGTTGATCTGATGAATCGTGTCCAGATCAACCAGTGTCAGATTCACCTCTGTCTCATAGGGGCAGTCTTCTGCATCACAGGCGGCAGAAATGATCTCCCGGGCCAGTGCCTCATGATCAAAATCAAAAGAAACCTCCGTTTCTTCCTCCATAAGTATCGTCATACCAAAATTTCCTCCTTTACCAGAAGCTCCCGGATCGTCAAAAACTGATTCATGGAAAGGCCGGATCTGTCATACAGCCCCTCTGCCGATTTCTCATTCATGGACTGATAGATCACGATGTCACGATTCCATGTGGACGAAAAGGTATCCTTGTCCAAAAGATCAAACTTTGTAACGATCATATCCGCGATCTGAACGATCGCGCTCTCAATGGATCCGGGCAGTCTGTTCTGTCCGTTATACTCTTCTAATATCTCTACCAGTCGCCCGGAAAAACAGTTTTCCTGGGCAAGCCGTACACCGTTTTCGATAAAAGGCTCGCCCTCCAGCTTTCCGATCCGGTAATAAAACCCGCCTGCCCTTGCAAGCTTTTCATCCGCACCGATCCCGGCGGCAAGATGCGCTGCAACCTGAGAGGTGCGAAGTGCATGGTTATAATCTACAGTTGAATAACGTTCAATCTCTCTGTGCAGATGATAATGCTCGTCCATGATCGTATCAAGGCTGATTTCCTCCGCAATGCGCTCCCTTGCGCAAAGCTTTGGCATCCGATGCAGCACAGCAAGCGAAACCACACTGCCTGCGAAAGAGATCATGAGCGTTTTTATCTCCGGCTGATGTGACACCAGGTAGTTGCAGCAGACCGGAATGATCACCGACAGACAGACAACCAGTATGGAAACCCAGAGCCTTAACGTCTCCTGTAAGTACAATTCGAGCAGAAACAGGCTGACCAGTGTCAGCAATATGTAAGCCACCAGCTCATAGGTACCGCCATCGGAAAACAGTGCGGTGAGAAGTGCAAAATAAACACCCAGTGCCGTACCCATCTTTGTCCGAAAAGCACTGTTGCATAACAGGCCGATCGCCATAACAGGTGCCGAAAAAGCCGGAAGCAAGGATCCGGCGCAGGCGGCAGCAAGACAGATCAGGTAAATAAACAAAAGAAGCGAATAATCATTGCTGATCCCTCTGCTCATATTGCCAAAAAGCCGTTCCCGCTCTACATATAGTGCGAAACACAAAAAAAAGATCAGCGAAAGGAACACCCAGATGATCAGATGATCCAGGCGTACATTATGCAGCACACCGCAGACAGCCGGCAGAAGGATCGACGCGAAAAGCATGAGCGCCAGTTTTCCGATACGCTTTACTGAAAATGCGTTTTCTGTCATGATTTTTTGCTCCTTGCCTTTTTCGCAGCGGATTTTTTCTTTTCTTTTACCATCTGTGCATTCTCGTATTCATCATAAGCATTGACGATCTTCTGCACTAACGGATGTCTGACAACATCCTTGCTTGTGAGCTCGCACACAGCGATCTCATCCACATTTTTTAACACGCGAAGCGCCACATCCAGTCCGCTCTTTGCACCGGGGGCAAGATCCTTTTGCGATGCATCGCCGGTGATCACAACCTTTGAGCCGAAACCGATACGGGTCAGAAACATTTTCATCTGCGCAGGCGTGGTATTCTGTGCCTCATCTAAGATGATAAACGCATTATCGAGGGTTCGTCCGCGCATGTAGGCGAGCGGAGCTACTTCAATCAATCCTTTTTCCATATTTCTGGTGAAGCTTTCCGCGCCCATGATCTGATAAAGAGCATCGTACAACGGCCTCAGATAGGGATCGATCTTGCTCTGAAGATCGCCGGGCAAAAAGCCCAGCTTCTCCCCGGCTTCGATCGCCGGACGTGTCAGGATGATCCGTCCGACCTGCTCATTTTTAAAAGCAGTGATCGCCATGGCCATTGCAAGATATGTTTTTCCTGTTCCTGCCGGTCCCGTACCAAACACGATCATTTTTTTGCGGATCGCATCTACATAAGCCTTCTGACCAAGCGTCTTCGGCTTGATGGGCTTTCCGTTTGTGGTGTGACAGATCAGATCTGTATCGATCTCTACGATCGCTGTTTCTTTCGATTCACGCACAAGCTCCAATACATAGTCCACATTTTGCACCGTGATGGTATTGCCGCGCTTCGAAAGCTTCAAAAGCTGCTCAAAAACATGCGAAGCGCTCTTAACGGCGCCGCCTTCTCCAAGAAGCTTCATCTGTCCATCACGGACAACGACTGTCACATTAAGAGCACGTTCTATTTTTTTCATGTATTCGTCAAACTGTCCGAATACATTTGCCATATGTTCTACCGGTAGATCAAAGCTAAGTTCTGTTAACGCCATTGACATCTATTCCTTTTCTTTCATTCCAGGCTTTCCGTTGCCGAAAGCTCCGGCTGCTCTCTTCGCACAGCCGGTGCATAGGTTCCGATCAAGACCTCTGCCTGTATTTTTCCATGGATCGTACAATTCTTCCCATCCGTATCTATTTTAACATTTTTTACTATGATTGGAATACCTTTTTGCTCGAATTTTTCCAAAAATGCATTCCAACCCGCTGTAACCAGCGCCTCAGCTTCCGTTTTTGTATAGACCGAGGGTTCATAAACATATTCTTTCTGCTTTGTTACATAGAGATGGACAGGAAGGTACAGATCCGGCAAAAGCTCCAGCTGATGGTCTGTGACAACTGTTTCACAGGCACTGAAAGACACAGGCTTTTTACCAAACGGCAGTCGGACACCTCCCATCTGAAGCGTATAGGAGGAAGCTTCGTTTCCGGTATAAACCTTTTTTTGATATTTGAGTGGCAGCGTTTCCTCATAAGATCTGGACACACTGCCGGTCACATCTCCGTCAGATACCACATAGTTTTCTTTTGCCACTTCCCCGTTATCGTCCAAAATCTCCAGTCTGGAGGATATGAGGATCGCTCCCTTGGAAACCACATCACCCTTTTGGACGAGAGGTGTTCCATATCTTGTATAAATAGAAGTGATCTTTGCATCCTCGGCTGCCACCAGATCCCATGCCCCTTCTTTCGGCAGCGTGACGACCTCTTCCTCCGGAAGATTTTCCTGAATATCAACCGTCAGCTTTGTTCCTTCAAGCTTCACGGAAGTCCATGCGATCACGTCGAAATCACTGCGCAGCTTCGCTTCGATTTCTGCGCAGTCAACGGTCTGCTTTTTTGTTCCAAAGCCTGTTTTTTGTTCTTCCAGCCAGGAAAGGATCATATCCTGCGATAATGACGACGTGCCGTTCACTTCAATCTTCCAGATATAGCGCGAAAAGCACCCAAGCAGCAGCACACAGATCAGAATTCCGAGCGCAAACAGCTTTCTGGCACGATAACGGTATAAAAAAAACGGAAGTCCGCACTTTTTTCGTATTTTCACCGTGGTATGTGTTTTTTTCAGAAGCTCCTTTGACGCCCGAAAGCCTTTTAAGCTGATGCAAAAGTCAAAGCCTCCCGCCTCCTTGTTCGGGCACAGATTCCAGATCAGGATATTCCTTCGAATGCACAGATTTAGAAAACGTTCCGGATAGCTTCCGGTCAAAGTAACTTTTAGAAAGCCCTGAAGAAATTTCAACATGGAAAGCAGCATTGACTTACACCTCGTAACTGATACTATGAATAAGTCCCACGATCTTCATCTCTTCATTCGTGTAATAATCCACCTTCAACCGGCATCCGCTGACGCTCACCCTGCATTCCTTTGTCTGTATGACAATACAGTCGTCATCATAGGAAACGATCCCGCGATAGTTCTCAAGAACCAGGGAGCGTCTTCCGGTCACAGTCACGATCACGACACCGCAGGATACATCCTTGGGAAGCTCCAGCCCTTGTGCAAGCCGCTCCCGGGATCCGTTTATTCTCTTTGTATCATTTTTGCTCGCACGATGTTTTTTTATCATATTGTATCTTATGACAAAAAAGAAAAATCATGCGCTATGCCTCGTCCTTATTTGATAACCTGTGATCTCTGACCGCTGTCTTTTTCACTTTTTCCTTCGGATCCGGTGCAGCTGGGGTTTCAATGTGATGTCTGAAACGACCAGACCATCCCGCTGACTGAGGACAAACTCCACTGCGTCAGCTACCTCATCCGGAAGAAGATAAGACTCCGGTTCCTCTCCCTCCCGAAAATCCGCATTCCGATAGAGATCCGTTTTTGTCATATCCGGATAGATTGTGACAACCTTTACCCCGTATTTGCGCACCTCATCAAACAAACTATGTGAAAAGCTTGCAAGCCCCGCCTTTGTAGCACCGTATGCGCAGCCATGTGGATTCGATCCGTTGGCTGTCACGGAAGAAATGTTGATCACAAAGCCGGCATGCTGCTTGAAATGACGCATCAGCTGCTGGGTCAGTATCATCGGGACCTCCAGATTCGTGCGCACCAGCCGACTGATATTTGACGGATTTAATTCCTCATGAAGTCCGTAGTAGCCCACTCCGGCATTGTTTACCAAAACATGCACGGTATATTCTGACGCGATCTGTTTCACATGGGCACACAGCGCATTTGTATCAAGCAGGTCACAGATCACCGGATGAAATAATTCCGTGCTCACCGGTTCCAGCCGGTCAAAATCCCGCCCAAAACCAAACACCTCATAGCCAAGCCCACAGAGCTTTCTGCTGATCGCCGCTCCGATCCCTGATGAGGCACCTGTTACGATTGCCGATTTCTTTTTTACTGATTCCATTGAAAGATCTTCTCCTTTGGAAGTTTTTCTTCTAAGCCCTTGATCAAAAATGATTCCATTCTCTCCATCAGTTCCCGGGGATAATGATAATAGCCATTCTCATTCTGAAAGGGAAACCACACAACTGCAGAATCCGGCTCCTGCCTTCGCATCTTTTTCAGAAAGTCCTGTGAGATGCGAAAGGTACCAACACTGACATCCATAAGCTTCGCAGGATCGATCACCGCAAAGACCTGCTCCAGCATCTGTGCATAATGAGTCTCCCAGTCGGGCAGAAAGATCATAGGATCAAAACAAAGCCGTACGGCACAGCCGGCTCTGATCAACCTTTGCGCAAAAACAAGTCGTTGCCCCAGAGACGGTGTATGGTGCTCAAACTTTTCGATCACCGCCTGCGGCGACAGGGTGAGAGCAAAGATCACACCGGAAGCAGCAGAAAACTGTTCCGTCAGATGCATGCTCGCGCATTTTGTCCTGACCTCAAGCTTCAGATCGTCATGTTTTTCAGCAAAAGCGCACCATTCCTTCACATAACCGGTCAGTTCCTCCAGTGCCGGAAGATCCGAGTCATAGGAAACGCACAAGTAAAGCGGATGCCTGGCCAGCATCTGTTCAGCCTCAGCGAAATAATCCTCCAGATTGACAAAGATCACCAGATTCGCAGAAGGATACATGCCCTTCAGATAACAGTATTCACAGTCATATATACAGTTCATCATACAGGATGTATAATAAAAATTCGGGTTCCCAAAGCTCTGACAGACAGTGGCTCCCTCATACAACAGTCTGCCCTTCTTTTGCGCAAGGATCAGATTTTGTGCACTGTGCTGCAGTGGATAGCTTTGCCTGCTGCGGCAAAAGACATCCTTATAATGGTCGATGGTGACGATCGTTGCACCGGGAAAACGTGAAAGGATCCTTTTCGTGCGCGGATGATCCATCACCGAAGCTTCGACATAAATATGGGAACAAAAATCATTGAAACAATCTTCTCTTAAGCTCTTCAAAACGTTGTTTTCCTTCTTTTTTATCTTTGCAGGGCAGTTTTTTGTCTGCATACATGTCCGAGACAACCGCTTCTACATCCACTCCGGAAAGCGCACAATAACGGATATACTGTCTGAGCAGATCACCCATCACCTTTGAACAATGCAGATCTGCACATAGTTTGTCAGTTCGCATATTCATCTGTTCTGAACATCCATCGGCAGATTTCGCCTGCCCGGAGGAAATATGAGAAAGCTGCTCTACAAACGAATATAACCGGTCCGCATATACCTCCATCAACTGCTCGATCTGTTCTCTTGATGTTTCCTTTGCATTGCCTCTGTCAGATACAAGCTTTAAAAATATCATCTGATGGGGGCCAAAATCATAGGAGCCTGCCTGATAAACGGCTGCAGCTTCCATGTCATAGAGTGTGCCATCCGGACAGATCAAAGATCGTTTTTCATCGCCGTCATGATCCAGCGGACACATTCCGGTCAGGATCTCTGCCTCCTCAAAGTCATGTCGATAGAGCAGATCCGGATAAAAGGTTTTTCCCGTAGCCAGTTCTGTGATCTTATTGCATAAAAAAATACCGCCATCATCAATTCGCGCACACGTTCCCACATTTAATAGCAGATCCTTTTCCGTGGGCTGATAAGTGGTGCAAACATTGCTGACTGCAGCCGCTGCAGCAATCTCCCCCACACCGGTAACTGTCAGCCGGATGCCGGCCTCTTCGTTATAAAATTCTTGAAATTTTGTACGTGTCTGGTTTTTGGTCAGATGAAAACCTTTGATAAATACAGATGCTTCACTGTATAAAGCGGTAAACAGATAGATCATTCTCTCACACCTCAAGTACTTATTTATGGTATGGTTCATGATTTTGGATCCGGTAGCTTCTATAGAGCTGCTCCAAAAGGATCACACGCATCAGCTGATGGGGAAAAGTCATTGCCGAAAAGCTCAGACGCTCGTTACATTTACATAATATATTGTTATGTAACCCTAATGAACCACCAATCACAAATGCAAGACTGCTTTTTCCACTGATCGCAAGCTTTTCCAAATGGTCTGCAAAAGAAACCGAATCATAGGACTTTCCATCAATGGCAAGTGCGATCAGATAGTCGCTATCCTTCACATGGGATAAAAGACGCAACCCTTCCTTCTCCTTGATCAGCTGTTCCTCGGTATCCGAGCATTTGTCCGGCGTTTTTTCATCCACAACCTCAATGATTGAAAGCCTGCAGTAGCGTGATAAACGCTTTTCATATTCCGCGATCGCATCCCGGTAGAACTTTTCTTTTATTTTGCCAACGCATAATAGTTTGATATTCATAGCTGCTCCATCATGATTCGCTTCGACTCAGACGTTGAGCTTTACCTGCATTTCCTCCTCGGCTTCCTGGCGGAATTCCTCCACCTGGTCCGGATTTAAGACCGGAAGCTCATCAATAGAATGTACACCAAAGCTGCGCAAAAATTCTTCCGTCGTACCGAATAACAACGGTTTACCCGGCGCATCCAGCCTTCCCAGTTCCTGGATCAGATTATATTCCAGCAGCTTATTGACTGCGTGGTCGCAGGAAACTCCACGGATCTTTTCTATCTCAACCCTCGTAATAGGCTGCTTGTAAGCGATGATCGACAGGGTCTCCAAAAGCACATCCGTCAGTGCACGATGCTTTGGCTGCTTTGCGATGCGGATCAGATACTCATACATCTCCGGTTTTGTACACATCTGGTAGGAACCGTCCAGCTCCATGATCGAAATGCCGCGTTCTGCAGTTGCATAATCTGCGATCAACTCATCCAACAGTTTTTTTGTTTTCGATTTATCCAGTTCAATGGCTTCGGCAATCTTAGAAAGCTCTACCGACTCGCCCATGGTAAAAAGGATCGATTCGATGATCGCCTTGTAATTCTGATCGTCCATAATAACTCCTGTTTTTAGACATTTATGCTGCGACCTGAGAGGTGATCTGAATATCATCAAAGATTGCCTCCTGGGTGATGCGGATCGTTCCCATCTTCATCAGTTCTAATATGGCAAGAAATGTCACAATGATCTCCGTTTTGCTCTTTGCCTGCTCCAGCAGTCCACGGAAGCTGAAATGCTTATGACTTTTGGCATAATCCTCCAAAGACGACATGCAGTCCTCCAATGAAATCTCCTCTTTCTGGATCTTTCCGAATTTGGAACGGATCGGATCGATCTTTTCCACTTGTTTTTTCATCATAGATTGAAAGATCTCATTCAGCTTGTCCAGCGTCAGATCAGCCACCAGTTCGTCCAGATCCACCGGTTCCTCATAGGCAGCTACTTCCGCAGGGATCGTAGGCACCTTAAACAACACACGGCTCGCATCCATCTGGCGATCCTTCAGTTCTCCGGAAATGTACTTGTACATTTTATATTCCAGAAGCTGCTGTACCAGCTGTGCACGCGGATCCTCCGCCTCCTCGTCGTCCTCCGTCTCGGGCGCCGGAAGAAGCATCTTTGCCTTGATATCCAAAAGAGTGGCAGCCATGACCATAAACTCACTCATCACGTTCAGATCCTGACGCTGCATCTCACGTATATAGGCCATATACTGATTCGTGATCTCCACGATCGGAATATCATAAATATTCACTTTATTCTTGTCCAGCAAATGAAGGAGCAGATCAAGCGGTCCCTCAAATGCTTGTAGTTTTACCGTCAAATCCATCGCACAAACCCCTATATATTGTGTTTTATGTCCTACCCTATTCTATACGCTGGAGACGGAAAAATCAAGTACTTTTTACGATGGTTTCGCAGATATAACCAGCAGCTCACTGCGGTTAAAAATACGTATATGGAATGTATGCGTTCCCATCCCGCGACTGACAAGCGCGGTCTGTGCACCCTTGTCAAATCGTCCAAAGCTGTATTTGGGAAACAG
>JAQYOU010000055.1 GCA_028727105.1 bacterium | reverse complement strand
ACAGGTGTGTAATCCGCCTTATTTGCTGTCACATCCTTGGGCACATCCACAAGCACTGGACCCGGCCTGCCCTTCGTAGCGATCGAAAACGCCCTGCGAATGGTTGATGCAAGATCCTTCACATCCTTCACAATAAAGTTATGCTTTGTGATCGGCATGGTTACGCCGCTGATATCAATTTCCTGAAAGCTGTCCTTTCCAAGCAGCGATACACCTACATTACAGGTGATGGCTACCACCGGGACAGAATCCATGTAAGCCGTTGCGATACCGGTGACCAGATTGGTAGCACCCGGACCGGAGGTCGCAAGACAGACACCAACCTTTCCGGTGCTTCTTGCATATCCATCCGCCGCATGGCTGGCTCCCTGTTCATGGGAGGTTAAAATATGTCTGATCTCATCACTGTGCTTATATAATTCATCGTATACATTTAAGATCGCTCCGCCGGGATACCCGAATACGGTATCCACGCCCTGCTCCTTCAAGCACTCGATGATGATCTCTGCGCCTGTAAGCTGCATGATTTTTCCCCTTTGCTAACTATTACTACTTTATCTCTAAAATGGCTCCGCGGTTTCCGGATGTCACCATCTTCTCATAACGTGCCAGATATCCGGTGGTTACCTTCGGCTCTCTGGGCTGCCATTTTGCCTTTCTTTCTGCCAGTTCCTCATCGGAAACCTTTAATTCAAGCTTCATCTCCGGGATGTTGATACTGATGATATCACCCTCCTCAACAAGAGCGATGGGACCTCCGACTGCTGCTTCCGGCGAAACGTGTCCGATGGATGCACCACGGCTTGCGCCTGAGAAACGTCCGTCAGTGATCAGTGCTACGGATGAGCCAAGTCCCATTCCTGCGATGGCAGAGGTAGGATTTAACATCTCACGCATACCCGGTCCGCCCTTCGGTCCCTCATAACGGATAACAACCACATCTCCGCTTACGATCTTTCCACCCTTGATCGCAGCGATGGCATCCTCCTCGCAGTCAAATACGCGTGCAGGACCTTCGTGTACAAGCATTTCTTCTACGACTGCAGAACGCTTAACAACAGATCCGTCCGGTGCCAGATTTCCCTTTAATACGGCAAGACCGCCTGTCTTGCTGTAAGGATTGTCAACAGGGCGGATGACCTCCGGATTACGGTTTACGGAATTCTTGATGTTCTCACCGATCGTCTGTCCGGTTACCGTCATACAGTCTGTATTTAAAAGACCGATGTCTGCCAGTTCTTTCATTACCGCATACACACCGCCTGCCTCGTTCAGATCCTCCATGTAGGTAGGGCCTGCCGGTGCCAGATGACACAGGTTCGGGGTCTTTTCACTGATCGGGTTTGCGTATGCAATATCAAAGTCAAAGCCGATCTCATGTGCGATCGCCGGCAGATGCAGCATACTGTTTGTCGAGCATCCCAGTGCCATATCTACGGTCAACGCATTGATGATCGCTTCTTTTGTCATGATGTCACGGGGACGGATATTTTTGCGAACAAGCTCCATAACCGCCATACCCGCATGCTTTGCAAGCTTGATACGCTCCGAATAAACCGCAGGGATCGTTCCGTTTCCGGAAAGTCCCATACCAAGTGCCTCGGTCAGGCAGTTCATGGAGTTTGCAGTATACATTCCGGAGCAGGATCCGCAGGTCGGGCACACCTTATTCTCAAATTCGGTCACATCGTCCTCGGTCATGGTTCCCGCAGCATAGCTTCCTACTGCCTCAAACATAGAGGAAAGACTGCGCTTCTGTCCCTTCACATGCCCTGCCAGCATCGGGCCGCCGGATACAAATACCGTAGGAATGTTCAAACGTGCTGCTGCCATCAGAAGACCGGGCACGTTTTTGTCACAGTTGGGCACCATTACAAGTGCGTCAAACTGATGCGCGATCGCCATACACTCGGTAGAATCGGCGATCAGATCACGGGTTACCAGAGAATATTTCATACCGATATGTCCCATTGCAATTCCATCGCAGACTGCGATCGCCGGGAATACGACCGGAACACCGCCTGCCTCGGCAACGCCAAGCTTGACTGCGTCCACGATCTTGTCGATATTCATATGTCCGGGTACGATCTCATTATAAGAGCTGACAATTCCTACCATGGGTTTTTTCAACTCTTCTGCTGTAAATCCCAATGCATTGAAAAGACTTCTTGCCGGTGCCTGCTGCATGCCGGCGCGTGCGTTATCACTAATCATAACTTTTTCTCTCTTTCTATGTATTTTTATATTCTTTCACAGATCAGGTCGCCCATCTGAGCCGTTCCTACCTGTGTGACAGTTGCCTTCTTATCCTCCTGCTGAGGCATGATGTCAATGGTGCGATAGCCATCCTTCAACACCTGTTTCACAGCTGCTTCTACAGCATCTGCTTCTGCATCCAGATCAAAGCTGTATCTGAGCATCATTGCCGCACTCAGGATCGTTGCGATCGGATTTGCAATTCCTTTACCGGCAATATCCGGTGCAGAACCGCCACTGGGCTCATACAGACCGAACTTTGTATCGTTTAAGCTTGCTGATGAGAGCATTCCGATGGAACCGGTCACCATACTTGCCTCATCCGATAAAATATCGCCAAACATGTTCTCTGTTAAGATCACATCAAACTGTTTTGGATCCTTTACTAACTGCATGGCGCAATTGTCCACCAGCATATGCTCATAGGTCACTTCCGGATAATCCTTTGCAACCTCCTCCACGATCTTTCTCCAAAGACGGGAAGAATCCAGCACATTTGCCTTGTCAACGCTGGTCACCTTTTTCCGGCGCTTCATTGCAATATCAAAGCCGCGGACGGCAATGCGGCGGATCTCATTTTCATTGTAAGTCAGCGTATCAACAGCAGTCATGACACCGTCACGCTCTTCTGTTACACGATCACCAAAATAAAGACCACCGGTCAGCTCACGCATGATCATCATATCAAAACCGTCTCCGATGATGTCATCCCGCAGCGGACAAGCCTCCTTTAACTCCTCATAAAGATATGCAGGCCGCAGGTTGGCAAACAGATTCAGGGATTTGCGAAGCTTTAATAAGCCTGCCTCCGGACGAAGCTGCGGCGGCAGCTGATACCAGGGTGAAGTTGCCGTATTGCCTCCGATGGATCCCATCAGAACCGCATCACTGGCCTTTGCCTGTGCGATTGCCTCATCTGTCAAGGGTACGCCGGTGGCATCGATGGAGCAGCCTCCCATCAGAATCTCGTCGTATGTAAACGTATGGTCATATTTTTTTCCAATGGTGTCTAACACCTTTTTTGCCTCTGCTACAACCTCCGGCCCGATACCGTCCCCGGAGATCACTCCTACATGAAAATTCATTGTTTTTTCCCTTTCCGCTATCGCGGATGCAAAAATCCATTCAAAATTGCTTTCAGCAATGAGATTTTTGCACTTCCGCATCATATTCTCACGGTCTCAGCAGCCAGTGCTTCGACCTGTTTTCTACAATTATCTGTTTCTGTTATATGCAGAGAAAGGCGTATACGAAACTTCTTGTATACGCCCCACCCTATTTATTTTTATTTTTTTGCATCTTTCTTGTCTTTTTTCTCTTCTACAGCCTTTGCTGCATCCTCCGGCTTCTCTACCGCAGAGATGGCTGCACGCTGCATAGGGATACGACAATTCTTATTGTTACCGAACTCAATGATCACGGTATCCTCTGACATGTCAATGATCGTTCCATAAAAACCACTGGTCGTGAGTACCGTATCTCCGATCTCTAATGCCTGAAGCATTGCATTTTTCTGCTGCTGCTCTTTCTTCTGGGGGCGAATCATGAAGAAGTACATAAACGCGATCAAAATGACGATCCAAAGTACCATTCCGGCCACGCCACCGGCTGCCTGATTTGCTAAAATCATAGTTATTCCTCCTAATTTCTATTTCATATCCGTCCAGCATTCAACGTTTTCCTGACTTTTGGTTCCTCTGGACATTTACACTCTTACAATAATACATGAAAGTACTGGTAACATCAAGTAGAAATTTATAATTATTCTGAGTGCATGCAATAAACGCATGATATTTTTAGCAATGCTTGTGATGAATCTCGTTCTGACTCATCGTATACAGCTTTTCTGCTTTGTATGCCGCAAATCTGCCCTCATCAAGTGCATCACGGATCTCTTCCATCATATTGTTATAGAAGTAAAGGTTGTGCATCACAAGGAGTCGCATACCAAGCATCTCTTTTGCCTTGAGCAGATGTCTGATGTATGCTCTGGAATACTTCTGACAAGCCGGGCATCCGCAGCCTTCCTCGATGGGACGCATATCCTTCTCAAACTTTTGATTCAAAAGATTGATCTTACCTTCATTCGTATATGCATGTCCGTGTCGTCCGTTTCTGGTGGGATACACACAATCAAAAAAGTCTACACCGCGCTCCACACCTTCTAAAATATTAGCCGGCGTTCCCACACCCATGAGGTACGTAGGCTTCTTTCTAGGCAAGTGAGGTACTGTCACATCCAGGATATGGTACATCTGTTCATGGCTCTCGCCAACGGCAAGCCCGCCGACCGCATATCCGTCCAGCTCCAGCTCTGAGATACGTTTCGCATGATCGATACGCACATCATCCAGGATCGCACCCTGATTGATGCCAAACAGCATCTGATGCTTATTCACCGTATCTTCCCTGCTGTTAAGCTCGGCCATTTTCTCCTTACACCGCATGAGCCACCGTGTCGTACGGGCAACGGATTGCTCCACATAGCTTCGTTCAGCCAGGGCAGGCGGACACTCATCAAAAGCCATGGCGATCGTAGATCCGAGGTTTGACTGGATCTGCATACTTTCCTCCGGGCCCATAAAGATCTTTCGTCCGTCAATGTGAGAGTTAAAATGTACCCCCTCCTCCTTGATCTTGCGAAGTCCTGCCAGTGAAAACACCTGAAATCCACCGCTGTCTGTAAGGATCGGCCGGTCCCAGACCATAAACTTATGCAATCCGCCAAGCTCTTTGATGGTCTCATCACCGGTACGCACGTGCAAATGATAGGTATTTGACAGCTGTACCTGCGTTTTTAATTGTTTGAGATCTTCGGTAGAGACAGCCCCTTTGATGGCTGCCACCGTACCGACATTCATAAATACCGGAGTCTGAATATCGCCATGCACCGTGTGAAACACGCCGCGCTTGGCTCGTCCTTCCTCTTTTAGTAACTCATATTGCGGTTTCTCTGCACACTTTTGCTCCGGCTTGTTCTGAATCGTTTCCATCATTTCTTTCTAATATCCTTATTTTCTGATTAATGGTGGAACAGACGCAGGCCTGTGAAGCTCATCACCATACCATATTTATTACAGGTTGCAATGACATGATCATCACGAATGGATCCGCCCGGCTCTGCCACATATTTCACGCCGCTCTTGTGTGCGCGCTCAATATTGTCACCGAAGGGGAAGAATGCATCGGATCCCAGTGCAACATCCGTATTCTGATCCAGCCATGCACGCTTCTCCTCAGCAGTAAATACCTCCGGCTTCTCGGTAAAGGTATTCTCCCATACACCGTCTGCAAGAAGATCCATATACTCCTCTCCGATATAAAGATCGATGGCATTGTCACGATCTGCACGTCCGATGGAATCCTTAAAAGGAAGATTTAATACCTTCGGATTCTGACGCAGCCACCAGTTGTCAGCCTTCTGACCGGCCAGTCTTGTACAATGGATACGTGACTGCTGTCCTGCACCGATACCGATCGCCTGTCCGCCCTTTACGTAGCATACGGAATTTGACTGTGTGTATTTCAGCGTGATCATGGAGATCGCCAGATCGATCTTTGCCTGATCCGGCAGTTCCTTATTCTCTGTCACGATATTTGCAAAAAAGTCATCGTCAATGACAAGCTCATTTCTTCCCTGCTCAAAGGTGATGCCGTATACCTCCTTGCGCTCTAATGCCTTCGGAACGTAATTCTCGTCGATCTGAATGACATTGTAATTTCCTTTTTTCTTTGCCTTTAAGATCTCCAGTGCCTCCGGCTCATAGCCCGGTGCGATGACTCCGTCTGATACCTCGCGCTTAATGATGCTTGCAGTAGCTGCATCGCAGACATCGGAAAGTGCAATAAAATCACCAAAAGAAGACATACGATCTGCACCTCTTGCTCTTGCGTAAGCATTTGCAAGGGGAGTAAACTCGATATCCATATCATCTACCCAGTAGATCTTGCGCTCCACGTCACTCAGTGGCTGTCCCACGGCTGCACCTGCCGGTGATACATGCTTGAAGGAGGTTGCTGCCGGGAGTCCGGTCGCTTTCTTTAACTCTTTCACAAGCTGCCATCCGTTAAAGGCATCCAGAAAGTTGATATATCCGGGTTTTCCGTTCAACACAGTGATCGGAAGGTCTGAGCCGTCCTCCATATAAATACGGGAAGGCTTCTGGTTGGGGTTACAGCCATATTTTAATTCTAATTCGGTCATCTTATTTTCTCCTTTTTTTACCACTACTTAGGCAATTGCGAAACAGTTTACGTTCTATTTTTCGGTCATGTGAGCACATGTATGGCAGGCACGCTCTCGCTACTTGTCGCTGGCAGTGGTACATAAGTGACCAAAATACGGTCACTAAGTACCAGC
>JAQYOU010000054.1 GCA_028727105.1 bacterium | reverse complement strand
ACCACCATTAAAGTGCCAAAGAAGAAACTTTCTGCATATAAGAAGTTATTTAAGCAGAAAGGACTTTCTTCTAAGGTAAAGGTAATAGGATATTAGGATATATTGTCCGATATGAAAACAGTAACGTAGGAAACACCGCTTGTGGCAGAAAAACCACAGGCGGTGTTTTCTTTGAAAAAGCAGCACCATTTTTGCATAATTTTTATGCTTTCTGCAGTAATTGAGCTTACATCAATGTTTCGCTGCTCTAAGGCAAATTGTGCATCATGAAAAGCATCGAGCTGTTTGTCGTGTTCCTCATAGTAGGCTTCCGGATCCCCGGCTTTTTGTTCGTTAATGGAATAGATTTTATAACGCTTATACGTTACGCAGCATTCGATAAACTGTCTGAGTTCTTCTGCATCTTTTTTTCTTTTGTAATATCGGATATAAGCTGGTTATTTTGGGCACGAAGAGAGGAAATGTGTCCTTTGATATCCGTATAGGAAATCCCAAATTTTTCTTTTAGCTCTGCGGAAATTTGCTGCATACGCATGGCATTTTGTCGGTTTGTCCATCTGGTCAAGCCGATGTTTTCTTTTGTGATGGAAGAGGCATCCTGCTCCCTGATTTTTTTAAGGCGAATAACTCATGGTGGGGAGAAACATTTTATCATCGATATAGTAATCACAAGATATCTTACGACTGTTATTACCGTATTTCTCAATGATTTCCGGAAGATTGTCGTTGACAGCATCAAATTCCAGATTATGGTCGTGGCACCAGCTGATGGCATGGTCAAGTGCCTCGCCGGCTCTGCAAGTCCAAAGGATGAGTTTGTTGCCCTGTTCTTTCCAGTTGATCAGATATTCAATGAGTGGTCGGTTCGGTTCTCCGAGATCCGGCCACTTGCTATAGCAGAGTGTTCCGTCAAAATCAACAGCGATTGTTTGAAATGTGTTTTGCGTTTTATTTTCCATAGGAACCTCCGGTCAGATCTGATACTTTGAACAAATCATTCACAGTAATATTGAAATACTCGGATAAGCGAAGTGCAATTTCGAGCGAACATTTTCCGGTTACTTCAATATTGCGAATTGTCTTTTCATTTACACCAACGGCAGCAGCCAGATCTTGCTGTGTGTCATGGTGAGATATTCTATATGTTCTAACATAATTTTCAATAGGCATAGGCGTGACCTCCAAGAATCAGACTCTTCATGCCTATAGTATAATTTCTTACCTGTCCAATATATGGGACTTAGTTCAAAACTCTTCCAAAACATATAAAGTCATCTGTTTCGCGTATAGGCATAGGAGCATAAGCAGGATTTAGGGATATCAGAGCAGTTCCTTTGCTGTTGTTCTGATATTTTTTACAGTATGCATTTCCGTTTAATAAAAAGATACCAATTTCACCGTCAGATAGTGTGTTGGTTTGCTGGATCCAGATGATCTGCTTGTCCAGATACTGTGGTTCCATACTGTTTCCGGATATGCGAACACCAAAATCGACCTTGATAGGCACTTCGTTTCCGACTGTAATCAGTTGGTAATTGTCACTGTCCAGGAAATTGCCTGGACCTGCAGATACCGGCATGTCAAACAGCTTCAGACTGCGGACGGTACGAATTGCAGTATGATCAGTTCTTTGATATTCACCGGATACCATGAGCAGGTGAATATATTCTAAAACTTTAGCTTTTCCAATATCATTCAGCTCTGCCATCGGGTCATCGGGATTGTGCCCGCCGATAAATTCATTGTAGATATTTGTAATTCCAAGGATTTTACATATTGCCAAAAACTGAGCTGCATTTGGCTGCGTAACACCGTTTTCCCAGTTGCTATAGCCACTTTTTTTAATTGGAAAACCAAGTTCTGTAAGTTTCTCCATTACCTGACCCTGTGAGAGCTTTTGTGCTTTCCTGTGATTTGCAATGATTTGCCCTAATGTATTCATTTCCGAATCCTCGTTTCTAAAGATATGTGCATTTTGTAACTATAAGAACATTTTGCTTAAGGTTACTATACTCCCTGTGCAGAGTAAAAGCAAGTAAAAAGTTCGGTATTCGTGGAAATCGGCAACATGTTTCCGTTGAAATCCACTCAAAAAGGAAGTATAGTAATGCTATCGCAAGATAACAAATACATCGCACAGGGAGAAACAGGACCAGAAAACAAACTTGGAGGATGTAATGGGAGAACGAACAATACTTCATTCGGATATAAATGCATGTTACGCAAGTATTGAATTATTGCATCGCCCGGAGCTGCGTGGCAGGCCAGTGGCTGTAGGAGGAGACCCGGAAGCAAGACATGGAATCGTACTGACTGCAGATTATGTGGCGAAGCGCCGTGGTGTAAAGACCGGTATGGCGCTCTGGCAGGCAAGACAGGTTTGTCCGGATATCACATTTGTTCCACCGAGAATGGATCTGTATCTGCGCTTTTCAAAGATGGCGCATGAGATCTATTCCGAGTACACCGACAGGCAGGAACCGTATGGTATAGATGAGTCTTGGCTGGATGTGACGGACAGTGCTACGATCAAGGGTGATGGGCTTCGGATTGCCACGGAGATCAGCCGCCGGATGAAAGCAGAGCTTGGCATTACGGTTAGCATCGGGGTCTCGTTCAACAAGATCTTTGCAAAGCTGGGGTCAGATTACAAAAAGCCGGATGCGATCACTACCATGTATGCGGATGAGTTTCAAAGCAAGGCGTGGTCATTGCCGGTGGGGGATCTTCTCTATGTCGGCAGGAGTACTGAAAGGAAGTTGAGAAGTATCGGGATCGCTACGATCGGAGAACTGGCACGGTGCGAGGAATGCATCCTCCGGGCAAAATTCGGGAAGATGGGTTCTATCCTGTGGGCATTTGCAAACGGGTTTGATGATTCGCCGGTCCGGATCGAGAACACGGCAGCTCCCATCAAATCAGTCGGGAACAGTACAACTTCGCCAAGAGACTTAGAGACGGATGAGGATGTGAAGATCGTGCTGTATGTGCTTGCGGAAAGTGTGGCTGCAAGGCTGCGGGAGAATGGTTTCCGGTGCAGAACGGTAGAAATCTGGCTGCGGGATAAGAATCTGGTTTCATTTACAAGGCAGAAGAAAGTGGATAACGCCACGAACATCACAAAGGAGATTGCGGAAGCCGGGTATGCGCTTTATAAAGCAAACTATAAGCTGCCTACAGATCTGAGAGAAAAATCTGCGGCTGACAGTAGCCTTTTTCAAAAACCGCTGCGTAGCATCGGTATCCGGGGCGCAGACCTTGTGAATGATAATTACTGGGAGCAGCTGGATCTCTTTTCAGACCCGATGCTTCGGGAAAAGCAAAAGAAAATGGATGCAGCCGTGGATTCCATCCGTGGGCGGTTTGGGTTTTACAGCATCCGGAGGGGATTAATGTTTGGTGACACCGTTCTTTCGGCAGTTAATGCAAAGGAAGATCATACGGTTCACCCACATGGTTACTTTACACCATAGGAACGGTACGACCGGTGAAGACTGGCGTATGCGGGATTTGCATTGGAGGTAGAAAAATGCAGGAACAGAAATTAAGAGAAAAACAGAACAAAGTGTTGATCAGGCTCACTTGGATGGAGTCGATGCCAAGGACAATTACAGTTTTAGGAGGGATGGCAGAGTGAAGTCATATAAAGTATATGTAGATGTGACAGCCCGTTTCTCTAAGGATGGCAGACTAATTCCAATTAGTTTTTTATGGAAG
>JAQYOU010000053.1 GCA_028727105.1 bacterium | reverse complement strand
CAGAGCAGAGAAATTTTTTAGAAAACTATATGGATATTGTAGATCATGCACACTTTCAGGAGCAACAGAGAGCCTATTATCAGGGTATCGTAGATGCCGTACAGATACTTGCTGGACTAGGGATTGTTAAAGAGAGTGTTAAGGTAAAAGAGTTATTGAATACAATAATGAAATAAGTAAGCAGGGTGGAGCGTCCGATCATGGAACTTCCACCCTGTTTTTCTCCAGAATAATTCAGAAACAATCAAGTTAAAATCAAAATCTTTCTGCTATTCTAATTTGTGGGTTTGTTATATGTCCGAAGATAGGCTTCCACAATGGCAAGAATCGTTGTTATTTGTTCTTCCGTACATTGTGAGAGATAGACCAGCAGCCTTTGATAATCCAAATTGTCGGTTGGAGCTGCCGGATAAAAGAAAGGATCAGCGGAGATATGTAATGCACGAATCAGTTGCCCCAATTTCTCAAGGCTTGGAATATTGCCATGATTTTCAATTTCTTTGATATACCTTGAGGAAACACCGGACATCTCTGATAACTCATCGTATGTCAGCTTTTGATCCAGTCTAGCCTTTTTAAGACGAAAACCCATGTCTTTATCAATTTTCTTAGATTTAGCCATATATGCACCTCCATGTATAGTGTATAGTGCACGTTTTGGTTTGGAAATGCACTAATAATACACTTTAACAGAGGTATATAATGCACTAACGGAATATAGGAACTTTGGATATTGCATATAAAAAAACGCAGTATTCAAAGGTTTTTTCACGTTGTTTTGTCCTTTGAATATGTTTGGGAGAGTTATGTGTTCTGAACAGTTTAGAGGATATTTTTATGTTATTAGGAACCTGTCCGGCATTTTGCGTGGAAAGGTAATTATATAGGTCGCATCTTCGCAGATGCGGCAAAGTATATCATTGCAAGTGCACTATGCGCACTTGTATTGTGTGGTAAGAATTTAATATCAGATATAGGAAACGTCCTGTGGGTATATACCTGCAAGGGCGTTTTTTATATACATAAAAATTTTTTCAAAAAGTTGTCGATTTTTCGACGCTGCTCATATTTCCATTCGTGCTACGGAGTGAAAGGGAGATATTTCACTCTGTTCCAAATGGGTGCGGAAGGAGGTGAACTCTTATGGAGCAATCTTCTTCCGAAAAGCAGTTAAGAATAAGGAAACAGTTTGACAGCTTTTGTAAAACCCTGTTAAAGAATGAAATGATTGACTATGAACGGGCAAGAAGCTATCGGCAGAAGCATGAAGTTTCTTTCTCGGAACTAACGCAGGAGGAGTTGAGTCGGTTGAATACTGAGGATGATTACATAGCAGAATCAGAGGTATTTCGTGTCCTTGATTATGATATTGAGGTAAAGGACGAGCTGATCAGTGAAGCATTGAAGTATCTGCCGGAAAAGAAGAGGAATGTTATTTTGCTGTCTTTTTTTCTGGATATGACAGATACGGAGATTGCAAAGCACATGAACCTTGTCAGAAGTACCATTCATCATCACCGTGTAAGCTCACTCCAGGCATTAAAAAAGATTATGGAGGGAATCAGGAATGGAGAAATCAAGTAAATGTTCAAAGTTGCTGCCTTACCATATTATTGCGGCAGCAGCTTCCGGCGATGTGGAAGCAATCAATAAGGTTTTGAAACATTACGAGGGGTATATTGCAGCTCTGTCTACAAGAAAGCTCTATGATGAGTGTGGGAATCCGCATTACTGTGTTGATGAAACTTTACGTCGCAGATTAGAAACAAAGCTGATTACAAAGATATTGGCTTTTGAAGTTGCATAGCAGTCGGTCAGCGGTGTCCCTTTCCATTCGCTGATCGGTGTGTATGCACCCTGTACCTTGACAACTGAATATTGATTGCATACAGGACGTGAGGATATGCGGAGCCACTAGGCAGGTTCGCCATGAGATACCTGCTCTTTTTGAGTGAACGTGAGGGAATGTTGAAACACTACATTGAAGCAAAGGTATGGAGCGAGAAGAATTTGGCAAAATGTGTAGCAGTTGCACAGGGCGATGAAGCATATCTGTGATAATGATACTTCCGAATTTCAGAGAAATTTGAGATCCGGTCAATTTGGATGACGGTGCGATACCGATGTGGGCAGAGTAATGACCTGCCACCTGTATTGCAGTTTTTTATCTGCTTATAAATGTGTAGAAGCGCATTCTATTTGTTTGTAAGCAGATAAAACTGTATGCTTAGAAGAAAGGAAGAATGCTATGGCGTTAGAACAAAAGGAAAAAAAACGATTTGTAAGATACAAAGAGGGCGCAGAACTTTATGGCGTATGTCAATCTACGTTTGAAAAATGGGCAAAGGAAGCTGGAGCAACCTGCAAGATAGGAAAAGCTGTCATTGTGGACTGTGAGGTTTTTGAAAGATACCTGGAGACATTCAGGGTCCCGGCACAGTAAAAGATAGGAGAGAGCCACATCGTATTATGGTTGTTTTGCGTTTTCGTAATACAAAAAGTGGTTGACATTTTGTATTACGAAAAGTATAATGGTATGTAGATGCAAGGGAGGAATTACCTATGGGAAAAATGGGGCGTCCAAAGTCGGATGTAATTAAAGATCGAATAGTCACAATAAGAATGTCTGATGAGGAGCATGAAAAACTGAAGGAGTATTCCCGGAAACATCAACAGACTATAACAGAAACAATTAAAGAGGGAGTCGACTTATTGTATAAGACTCGTAATTAAGGCGTAGGTTCTCTCCTTTCTGAACAGAAAGGAGTTGCGCATGGCAAAATCACGAAAAGACAGTAAGGGACGAGTATTGCGAAAGGGGGAAACTGTTCGTAGTTCAAATGGAATGTACCAATATGCTTATACGGACAGATTCGGTAAGCGGCAGTACATATATGCCAATGATCTGGTAACACTTCGCCAAAAGGAAGAAGACTTGGTGCGGGACAGGCTTGATGGGATTGATAGTCAGACTGCAAAAAAACAGAGCTTGAATGATATTTTTGACAAGTATATGGCTACCCGGAAAGATTTATCGGAACGAACTTATGCAGGATATTTGTATCAGTATAATGCGTATGTCAGACCGTCAATAGGGAGGCGCAAGATCAAAGACATCAAGTATTCAGATGTTCTGTACTTCTACACGGTTCTCATGGAAGAACGTAATTTAAGCTATGGAACAATCGAGCATCTGCAAAGAGAACTGCATCCGGCTTTTGAGATGGCACTGAGAGATTGTGTGATCCGGACAAACCCGACACACAATGTTTTAGGTCAGTTAAAGAAGCAGACCGGAGCGACCAGAGGTGTAAGAAATGCGCTGACACCGGAACAACAGAGGGCTTTTTTGAAGTTTATGGATGGGCATCCGGTATATGACCACTGGAAACCTATTTTTACGTTCTTTATCGGAACAGGTGTCAGAGTAGGCGAATTAAGTGGATTGACTTGGAAAGATATTGATTTCGATAACGGTTTTATTACAATAGACCATGCAGTTGTATATTTTGCGGGGAAGATGAATAAGACGGATAAGAGAATACATGTCACCAAGCCTAAAACAGCAGCGGGTATTCGTAAAATTCCTATGGTAAAGGAAGTACGGGACGCACTTGATGAAGTCAGACAGTATCAGCATGAAAATGGTATCTACTGTAAGGCAGAGATTGACGGTTATAGCGATTTTGTATTTTTAAACCGTTTCGGCAATGTGTTTTTACAACATGACTTAGACAGATCATTAAGTAGGATTATTGATGCATACAATGATGATGCACTTCACAAAGCAGCTTTGAAGCAGAAAGAAGCGTTGATTTTACCGCACTTTACCTGTCACAGTCTCCGGCATACTTTCTGTGCCAGATTTTGTGAGAATGAAACAAATCTGAAAGTAATCCAGTCGGTAATGGGGCATGTTGATATAGGAACTACGATGAACATTTATGCAGAGGTTTCAGAAGCAAAGAAAAAGCAATCAATGGAAGCGTTGGCAAAAAAATTAGATTTATTTTAGTAAAAGGTTTATAGTATTGGAGAGTCCTTTGGGACGTTCAGTACATCAAAATATGATACAGTACATCAAATGTACATCAATCGGATCAGAATAGTACTCCATAATACGGTGTTTTCCATGAAATGGAAAAGAGAAAATACCTGATAATACCGCATAATAAGTGGTAATACGGGGAATGCGGTTGATTATGGAGGAGAAACAGACCATTCTCGCTCTTGGCGCAGGCAGCATTTCAAAGCGTGTATATCCCGACGGACGTATCGAACGGTGCGAAAATGTCAAGGATGTGGCGCAGTATATGGAGCGCATCGATGAGATGATTGAGCGGAAACGGAAGCTGTTCGAGGAGTAGTGTGACACAGGGACGTTCTTTCTGTCCCGCCCATCGCCCATTGCCACGAGGAGCGCCCTTTGTCACGGAGCTGGGATCGCAGTGGGAATAGTCGATAAAATAACATTTTCAATTTACAGAAAATCCGTTATACTAACAGTAAGCAGTTGGTATAGCGGATTTTTTTGGAGTATGGTAAAGGAGCGCGATATGTACCACATTGCGATCGTGGAGGACGAAAAAGATTTTTCTGCTCAACTGGTGGAATATCTGGAGCAGTACAAAAAAGAACATGGTGTGGAGCTTCAGGTGTCGGTTTTTTCGGACGGCGAATCGATCCTGAAGGATTACGAGCCAGTGTATGATGCGGTGTTTCTTGACATCCAGCTGCCGGGGATCAACGGGATGCAGACTGCAGAGGCGATCCGGGGCATGGACGAAGAGGTAGTGCTCATGTTTATTACGAATATGGCACAGTATGCGATTTCCGGATATGCGGTAGAGGCACTGGATTTTGTCATGAAGCCGGTGGACTATTACGTGTTTGCCATGAAGGTCGGACGGGTATTGAAGCGGGTGCAGAAAAAAGAAAGGCAGCAGCATACGATCGTCTTAAACCTTTCGGACGGACTCAAAAAACTGGATGCCAGGCAGATCTACTTCATCGAGATCCAGAACCGGATGCTCCATTATCACACGGACGAGGGAGAGTATATTGTGAAAGGAACCATGCAGAGCGTGGAACAGGAGCTGGCGGCATGTTCTTTTACAAAATGTAATCACTGGTATCTGGTGAATCTGATGCATGTGAAAGAGGTAAAGAAGAATCTTGCGGTAGTGGGTGACTACGAACTGGAGATCAGCAGAAGAAATAAAAACGGGTTTCTAAAAGCGCTCACAGAATATCTGGGAGGTGGATCGTGACGATAAGTATCGGGTGGATGAGGTTCTGGGTGCTCCAGAGTCTCTTCTGGTCATCGGGAATCGTATTTGCTTACCCGATGAAAAAAAGGGATCATTTTGCGCTTCGGGCAGGCTGTTTTCTGGCGATCATTCTGGCGTATTCTTTGCTTTTCCGCTTCGTATTCTGGGATGGAAGCCGGTTCAGGAAGCACCGGTATTTGTAAACGATTTTCCGGTGACCACCAAGGGCGATCAACGTTATCACGGATTTGGGCTACGAAGCATCCGGCATTTTGTCAGGAAATATGACGGATATTTGAATATCAGTGTGGAGGACGGGTGTTTTTCACTGAAGATTATGATGCCCATTGCCTGAATACATTAGAATCTAAGTCATGATTTTTGCCAAAAGAATGCCACTTAGGTTCTTTTTTTTGCCACTTAGGTATTTTTGCTTGATAATTCTTGTGGAAACATGCCAAAATATAATTTAGCATTTCTTTGTTTTTCGTGTATTTTTTAGAAAGGAATCGGTGGCTGTGGGCGTAAACAGCTGCCGGAAAGAAACGAATGCGACGTGTAGAAAAAATCATGAAGGGCTGGAGCTTCACCGGAAAGGATGGGATCCGAACGCCGGTAGAGCTGCCACATACCTGGAACGGGAAAGACGGTCAGGATGGCGGAAATGACTACTACCGCGGAACCTGTGTGTATGATTGCATGGTAAAAAAACCGGAGTTTTCACCGGATGAACGGGTATATCTCCAGTTTCACGGGGTGAATGCCAGTGCCAGAGTCATTTTAAACGATAAAGAGGTCTGTAAAAGAGATGGCGGATATGCGACCTTCCGCATGGATGTGACGGATGTGTTAACAGATGAGAACAGGCTGGTCGTAGAAGTCGATAACAGTGTGAATGACCGTGTGTATCCCCAGAAAGCGGACTTTACGTTTTACGGGGGGATCTACCGTGATGTGGAATTCCTAATCGTGTCTAAGGATCATTTTTCACTGGATCATTACGGTGGTCCGGGACTAAAATACGAGACAGAAGTGACGGGAACAGACGCAAAGGTTCATGTGAGGGCGTATACTGATCAGGCGGTCGGGGACGCAGACATACGTATCACGCTTTTTGATGCGGATGGAGCTGTCGTGGCACAGGAGGAGGGTGCAAACGTGACACTGGACGTTCCGAAGGTTCATCTCTGGGATGGACTGGAGGATCCTTACCTGTATGTGATCAGGGCAGAGCTTGTCAGGAACGGGAGTGTCAGAGATGAGGCATCCTGTAACTGCGGTGTCCGCACCTTTTCCTTTAGTCCGAAGGACGGTTTTCATCTGAATGGAAGACCGTATCCGCTCCACGGCGTATCCCGCCATCAGGACTATAGAGATCTGGGCAATGCCATTTCGAGAGAAGAGCATGACCGTGATATGGCACTGATCCGGGAGGTGGGAGCCAACACGATCCGCCTGGCACATTATCAGCATGACCAGTATTTTTATGATCTCTGTGACAGGTACGGCATGATCGTCTGGGCAGAAATTCCGTATATTTCTGAACATCTGGCAAACGGGAATGAAAATACCATTTCACAGATGAAGGAGCTGATCGTACAGAACTACAATCATCCATGCATTGTGACCTGGGGCGTATCCAATGAAATTACCATTT
>JAQYOU010000052.1 GCA_028727105.1 bacterium | reverse complement strand
AGAATTTTCGAATGACAGAATCTGGTCATGAGAAGGAGGGAAATATGCATTTTAATGACAGGGAAGAGATCATTGCGCTGACGCCTCTGTGGAAGGGAGAGCGTTTTGCGGACGGACGTCCGAAGGTAGAGGACCGGTATCTGGACGCATTGCAGAAGATGACATTAGAGGAGGTCTGGAAGCCGATCTTTGTGCAGGGGTATGAAAACCAGTTTGTGGGCGGCGGGGAAAATCCGCTGCATGCGCTGCACGATGACGGAAGAAAGCTGATCGGACGCGCTGTGACCTGCAGCTTCTGTCCCACAAGACCGGATCTGCATCAGGTGATGTTTCAAAAGGGCGCAGAGGAAGGACGCAAGGGCAATTATAATCAGTGGGTAATCGACAGCTTAACAGAACGTGACGTAGTTGTGGCCGATATGTATGACAAGATCTATAAAGGAACCTTTTTAGGCGGCAATCTGACAACGGCGATCCACACGAAAACGAAAAACGGCGGAGCCGTGATCTGGGGCGGTATCCGTGATGTGGAGCAGATGAAAAAGGTGCCGGACGTTCAGGTCTATTACCGGGGAATCGATCCGACGCCGATCCGCGAGTTTGTCATGACGGGATTTAATTCCGTGACAAATTTCGGAGGAGCAGTATGCCTGCCGGGTGATGTGGTATTTGGCGCGGGCGGCGGCGTACTCTTTATTCCGTCTCATCTTGTGGCAGATGTGGTGGAAGGAGCGGCAAAGACCCACGTAAAAGATGATTTCGGATTTGAGATGATCGCACAGAACCGTTTCACAACGGCGCAGATCGACAAAAACACATGGACAGAGGAGATGCTCGATCTTTTGACCGAGTGGATCAGGACCGATCCAAGGGGTGAGCAGTACCGGAATCTGGACTGGTCAAAGGAATACGATCTGGCAAGAAACGGAGACCCCAATGATACCCAGACGGCATTGTAGGACAGGAGTGTATACTATGAGCGGACAGAATGGAAACAATGAAAATAATGAAAATAATGAAAAAAAGAAACGGGCACTGGTAACAGGTTCTTCCCGCGGAATCGGGCGCGCCATAGCAGTTTCGCTGGCGAAGGACGGATATGAGGTAATCGTGCATTGTGCGGGAAATCGACAAAAGGCAGAGGAAACAAAGAAAATCATTGAAGCAGGCGGAGGCAGTGCTTCCATCCTGCAGGCAGATCTGTGCGAGCCGGATCAAGCGGTTCGCCTGTCAAAAGAAATGGGAGAAGTGGATGCACTGGTTCTGAATGCTTCTTTGCAGATACGCAGACCATGGTGTGAGATCACAGTGGAGGAATGCAGAAAACAGATGACCTGCAATTTTGTGGCGTCTATGCTGCTGATTCAGGCAGCTGTTCCTCATATGAAACAGCAAAAGTGGGGTCGGATTGTTACCATCGGTTCCGTGCAGGAGGCAAAGCCGCATCCGGATATGCTGATTTATTCGGCATCCAAGGCTGCCCAGACAAACATGGTGCAGTCACTGGCGCTTCAGCTGGCGGCAGACGGAATTACCGTAAATAATGTTGCACCCGGTGTGATCTATACGGATCGAAATGTGGAGGCGTTGTCAGACCCTGAGTATGCCGGAAAGGTAACAGCATCCATCCCTGTGGGCTTCTATGGAACGCCTCAGGATTGTGCCGGCATGGTAAGCCTTCTGTGTTCACAAGAGGGCAGGTACATCACCGGGCAGAGCATTTTTGTGGATGGAGGAAAAAGTATTCAATAGTGGAAATATCGAAAAAATTTTGATATTATTAAAAGGGTAAAAAAGTATCGGACGAATATATGGTGACAGAAAGAAATAGAAAGAAAGGAAACGGGATATGACAGACAGAAGGAAAGTACTGGAACAGTTTGAAAAACAAAAAGACTTTATGAAAGATCGGGTGCAGAGCGGTATTGAGTCGTATCGAAAGGGCAATGCCGGAATTACAGTGAAGGATCGGGATGGGAATCCGGTTTCGAATGTCAAAATCAGGGTGACGCAGAAAAACCATGAATTTAAGTTCGGCGCAAATCTGTTTATGCTGGATGAGCTGGAAACAGACGAAAAAAATAGAATTTACAAACAGCGTTTTGCGGATGTCTTCAATATGGCAACGCTGCCGTTTTACTGGGATGCAACAGAGCCGGAGCGCGGCAAAACAAGATATGAAAAAGACAGTGAGAAGCTGTACCGCAGACCGCCCATCGATCTTTGTCTGGAATTCTGCGAACAGAACAACATTGAGCCAAGGGAACATGCGCTTGCATATGAGCATTTCTTTCCGGACTGGCTGAAAGAGGCAACCGTTTTTGAGGCAAAGGCACAAGTCCAAAAGCGATTTAGTCAGATCGCAGAGCGGTATCGTGACAGAATTCCCACCATAGAAGTAACCAATGAGATGGAGTGGGATGAAGGAAAGACTGTTTTGTATAATCAGCCGGATTATATTGAGTGGTGCTTTAAAACAGCCGAAACCTATTTTCCGGCAAATCAGCTGGTGGTAAACGAGTGGACCGGACTGCCGTGGGGCGACCGCTGCAGAACCAGTGACAAGTATTACTCCTATATCGAAGCAAATCTGCTTAAGGGCGCACGGATCGATGCAATTGGCATGCAGTTTCATATGTTTTACAGCAAGGAAGAGGAATACCGGCAGACAAGACCTTACTACGATCCCGGGAAGCTTTATGCGCACATGGATCTGTATTCGAATTTTGCAAAGCCGCTTCAGGTTACGGAAGTAACCATTCCGGCCTATTCCAATGATCCGGAGGATGAGGCAATCCAGGCAGAGCTGATTGAATACCTGTATTCCGTATGGTTTTCCCATCCTAATATGGAGCAGATTATCTACTGGAATCTGGTGGACGGATATGCAGCCTTTGCAAAGCAGGGTGATATGACGCAGGGAGAAAATTATTATTATGGCGGTCTGCTTCGCTTTGACATGACACCAAAGCCTGCCTATTACACCATTAAAAATCTGATTGAAAAGAAATGGCATACAGAAGAAACCATTATTACAGATGAGAGCGGAACAGCAGGATTTCGAGGCTTTTACGGAATGTACGAGCTGGAGCTTACGGTTGACAAAAAGGTGATAAGAAAGGAAATCTGTCTGCGTAAAAATGGGAACAACCAATTTGAGATCAGCTGCTGATGCGATCAGTCCGTGAAAAATTAGCGTTTCATAAGTGAGGATTAAGAGAATGGAAAGAGAATGTATTCTATATGCAGGTTCCTATGCGGATATAAAAGATCCGGGTATTCACGCGTTTTGTATTGCGCGGGACGCAGAAGGTACACAGGTGAAGACAGAAGAAGTGTTTCAGTCAGCAGGAGTTTCGAATCCATCCTATCTGACTGTTTCAAAGGATGGTTCCATGATATATGCGGTGCAAGAGACTTCTGTTTATGACGGAAAGGAAGGAGGCGGAATCGCTGCCTTCAAAAAACAGAGAAATTCCCTGACGCTTTTGAATACCATGGGAACTCGCGGTACTTCACCGTGCCATCTGCTTCTGGATGAAAAGAAACGATTTTTGTATACAGCAAATTATAGCAGCGGAAGCGTTTCCATGTTTCGTCTCGGAGACGATGGCTCGATACAGGAGCTGTGTGATTTCAAACAGCACTCCGGTCAGGGGAAAAATCCCAAAAGACAGGAAGGCCCTCATGTACATTTCATAGGCCATTCTTCAGATGAAAGGGGAATCTGGTGCGTGGATCTGGGGCTTGATACCATTTTTTCTTACGAAGTGGATGCAAAACATGCAAAACTGATCCCCGAGGGGCAGAGAGACATCCATTTGCCGGCAGGAACGGGACCGAGACATTTTGTGCTGGCCGGATGCAGGAAGGAATATATGTATGTGGTCTGTGAATTAAGCAGTGAAGTCTATGTTTTTGACTGCAGCGCAAAGAAGCCTCAGATTATCCAGTCCATCTCAACCCTGGACGGGTGTAAGACGGAAAATACCTGTGCGGCAATCCATCTGTCAGAGGACGGAAAATACCTTTATGCGTCAAACCGAGGGGATGACAGTATCGCTGTCTTTTCAGTGGAGGAGAACCATCTGTTAAAACTGGTGGAGATCACAAAGACAGAGGGAAGAAACCCAAGAGATTTCTGGATTGGGGACAAACTGCTGCTGGCGGCAAATCAGGACAGCAATTCCATTACGGTATTCCGGACAGATCTGTCAACAGGAAGGATCACCTATACGGGAAAAAGCATTTCCTGCAGAAAGCCGGTATGTCTGGTTTCCGGGAGAAACTGACAGATAATTGCTCAAAAGTCGAAAATAGGAACACAAAACAGAAAGGATAAAATGATATGGAAAAGAGATGGAAATGGTGTGCAATCGGAGATTCCTTTACCTATTTGAATGATCATCTGGATGAAACGGGCTATCGTGTCACGAAAGGATATTTGGACCGGATACTGGACCGGATTGGATATTTGTCTCTGAACAACATTGGAATCAATGGCTCAACGATTGCCGACTGGATTTCTCAGCCGATTCCATTTGCGGACATCTATACGGTATTGCTTGGAACAAATGACTGGAATGCCGAAAATCCGCTCGGAACGCAGGAGGATTTTCAAAAACGCACAAGAGGAACGATTCTGGGGAATTTTGCAATTCTGCTGGATCATATCCGGCAGGTAAATCCAAAAGCAAGAATTGTTGTCGGAAATCCCGTCGAGCGTGCGGATTTTGTTTACCTGTTTGATCCTTTTAACAATGCGCAGGGAAGTTATAAGGGAAAAAACGGTATCGAATTGTCTGTACTGGCAAGCCAGCTGCTAGAGGCATGTCGTTTGGAAGGAATAACAACGGTAGATCTGAACCGTAAATCCGGTTTTACCCAGGAAAGTGTGATCCGGTTTAAGCGTGTAAAAAAGGATGGTATATACCAAAACCTTCCGTATCCGGAGTATATAGGTCTGCCATTTGATCCGGGAGCAGATGAATATCCGTATCCGCCCGAGGCAGCTTCCCTTACCTACGATGGTCTGCATCCGACAGATCGCGGCAATCAGATTATCGCCGATCTGTTTGCTGACGCGATAGAAACGATTGCAGAGGATTGCAGCAAAAACAAAGATTAACATGAAGATGTGAAGGAAGAAACAGCATCCATCCCTGTCGGATTTCAGGAAATGCCGCAGGGATGGATGCATTGTTTTAACGTGCTGCAGGTGATGGCCGCTTAAAAGGTACTCAATATTTTGACTACGGCCTGAAGCTCTTTTTGTTTTACCTTATCCGGAAATTGATCTGTCATTACGCAGTCTGTGAAATAGCGGATCTCATTTGCGTAGGCGTTGCTTTTGGGCAGATTAATGGAGCCGGTATCACCTTCTGCATCCGCTGTGAGATCGAGAATCTGTCCGTCGTTTTGGTAGATTTTGCATATTCCCGCTTCGTATGTGATGAGTGCCTCTTCAAACTGGAAACGAAAGCCGGCAGAGAAAGGATAAGGGGCGGCGTACCAGGAGGACTCGGCGCAGATGAAGAAATCCGGAAATTCGTATACGGCGTTCAGATAATCCTGGTCAGGAAGACTGGCTCTGTGTTTGCGGACGTTTTGTGGAATACCAAAAGCATAGACAATGAAGTCCAGATCATGAATATGAAGATCGAAGGGAACCAGTCCGCTTTTTTCCTTATCCATCATCCAGTTATTCCAGCTCCACTTGGGGGAACTTCCCAGGCGGCTCATATGTCCGGAAAGAAGCCTGCCGTATTTTTTTGTCTGATAAACTTCGCGGATCAGCTCATATTCCGGCCAGAAACGAAGTACCTGGGCGATCATAAACTTTACATTCATTCTGCGGGCAGTGGAATAAACACGTTCAATCTCTTCTTCCTTCAAAGAGGCGGGTTTCTCGCAGATGACATGAATACCGCGCTCCATTGCGTTTACTGCATAATCTGCATGCAGATAGGTGGGGAGGCAGATATCCAGAATATCCGGCTTTTCTTCTTCTAGCATTGTATCAAAATCAGAATAATGGTGTTTGTCCGGATAAGGCGCCAGACATTCGCTGCGGATATCACAGAGTGCTGTAAGTTTCACATCTGTCATGGAATCCCATGCCGGAATATGAGCACCGCTGATTCCTCCTGTGCCGACTAAACATACTTTTATCATAAAACCTCCATTCTGCTGCTGTTATCAGTGGTATTTTCCACTTATTCGGCAGCATATATTTCGTTAATGATGCTTTGCAGATATTCTCTTGACTCCAGAATGTCAATCAACTGCTGATCGCCGGAAATTTCCCGCTCAATCGTAACATAGGAATCATATCCCAGCGCATGGAGTCTCGCAAACAGGGCTCTGAAATCCACTTTTCCTTCGCCGATCCGGGTTTCCTTTCCAAGATCATGACCGTTGGTGGGATAAAGACCGTCCTTTGCGTGAATGTTGCGGACATATCGGCCAAATACGTCAAGGGCATCCACCGGATTGGCCTTGCCATATAGGATCAGATTGGCGGTATCCAGATTCACACCCAGATTATCGAGGCCAACCTGTTCAAAACACCGCAGCATGGTGACAGGTGTTTCCTGGCCGGTTTCAAACAGCAGAAATTGTCCGTTCTCTTTGAGATGCAAAGCTACGGTACGCACAGCGACACAGAATGCGTTAAAATTGGGATCGTTGGGGTTTTCCGGAATGAATCCCATATGGGTGACCACATCGCTGATTCCGAGCTTATGAGCAAAATCAGCTCCCATGCACAGGTTCTGAATACGCATCTGCCGGTATTCCGGCGGAATCAGCCCCAGGGTGAGCTGCCCGTCGTAAAAATCCCAGATACGGGGACCTTCCCAGCCGCACCAGAATGCAGACACCGTAATTTCGTATTGCGTAAGCAGCTTTTTCAGCGTGACAGCATTTTCGTCTGTCCACACAGACGGGTTCCAGGAAATCAGCTGACAGCTATCAAAGTGATTTTCTCTGAGCAGTTTCAGCTTCTCAGAGATTCCTTCCATGGAGGAAAGAGAAACGCAGGTTCCGATTTTCATAAATATATAACCTCCTCACATCAAATAAGTGACAGTGTTTTCGACCTGATCATCAGGCGGTAAATCTTGCCTTTACATTAGCACATTTTGACAGATAAGCAAAGGAAAATTTGAACTTGCTGTTGTAATTTTTTTACTATGATCTGATTCGTTATGGATATTCAGATGCCTCGAATGAACGGTTATGAAGCAGCACGTGCCATCCGTGCGCTTCAAGATCAGAAACAAACCTTGTGATTATTGGCTTAGACTTGCAAAACTAATTGTTTTGCAATAACCTGGATACAGAAAATAAAGAAGATATTAAGCGAAAAGGAGGTTGTATGGAGAAAAAGTTGGCACTCCCAGTTGGAATTGAAAAATGCGCACCGCA
>JAQYOU010000051.1 GCA_028727105.1 bacterium | reverse complement strand
TCGCTACTTGTCGCTGGCAATGGTACATAAGTGACCAAAATACGGTCACTAAGTACCAGCCGCTCCAAAGTACCTGCCTGATACATTGTGTCTCACATTCCCTGTTCACGTTATGAATAAGTTTCGCAATCATATCTTCAATTTTTTGCACATCTCTGCCGCCTCACCCCGGGTCAGCACGGCATGTGCATCGAATTCTTTCGTCACGATACCGAGCTTTATCGCCTTTTCCAGATCATCTGAGCCCTCCGGAAGATCCTTTCTGGTAGCGTAGCCGTTCAGGAGCATATATATGAATGTTTCTCCGTCCACCTCTCTCATCGGCTGCAGCGTGTGGTCTTCGATCAGCTCCAACGGGATCAGTCCATTCTGCCAGGCGCACTCCACGGTTCCTGCATAGGTCTCATGCCCGATCACATCCGTAAACATGTCATTGTACACATTTGTCGGGAAAAAGTGCATTGCCGCGATGATCAGCTCCAACGCACCGGCACGGGTCAACACCTCATCCGGACGTTCCAAATCCTCAAACAAATGCTCATCCGCAGGGTTTTCCATATGCGCAAGCTCCTGTGGCACCGTGAGCTCCGGAAGCACTTCCGGGGGTATCCACGCATCCGGCGTCTCCCCCATCGTCAGGTAAATGCCTGCCTGGGCAAACACTTCTTTTTTACACAGTTCCTCAAAAATATATCCAGCAAACAGATAGGCACCGTAGTCATTGCTGTGGGTATAGTCAGACGGAAAAAAGAATCGTTTTGCCGCTTCACGTCCCTGTGCTCTGACAAATGCCATGCTCTTTTCATGCAGCTCCAGAACCGGCACATGTTTTTCTTCACCGACCTCATGGCATACCCTCGCATAGCCCTCCAGCAGATCGTTGTATGCGCCATCACCACCCCGCCAGCTGTTTCTTGCCAGCGGCGTCACAAGCACCGGAAGGGCATGCTTTTCTCGCAGCTCGTCAATGTATCGGATCAGATTCTCCCGATATCCGCCTTCCGCTAACAGATGCATCAGCTTCTGGTCATTGTGGCCGAACTGTATCAGACAGAGATCCCCATCCTTGATCCGCTCTCGCAGGATCTCATAGTGTCCTTCACTGCGGAAGCTCTCGGTGGTGAGTCCGGAGTGCGAATGATTCGATACTGCCACATGTTCACCCAGATAAGCGGAGAGCATCTGTCCCCAGCCGCAGTAGCTGCTGCCGGGCAGATAGGGATAGTCCGCGCTCTGATCTGTCACCGTGGAATCGCCCGCTATGTAGAGTGTCGGTCCCTGCCAGGGCTCCGCGCTGATTTCACAGAAATGTACGCCTGCTCCCACCACGGTCACATCCAGCGTCCGGTCATCCATCGGCTGTTCATAAGTACGCGGAATGATCGGGCAGATATTGGTCACAAAACGCCTGCACACCGTCTCTCCTGCGCTCAGCTGCAGACGTGCTGCCAGCCGCCTGCGGCCCAGAAAAACAAGGGCATGCGTATCCTTTTCCGCATACAACGTCACCGTTACTTTATAATTGCCCTCCGCGGGAACATTACACACAAAGGTAAGCGGCAGGTCACCCTCACCCGTCCAGTGGACGTAGCAGCCCTGTTCATCCTCACAGATCTCTGTAGAAAGAGATCCTTTTGCCCAGTAGATTGCATCGAATCCGCTGTTCAGCTCCGCGATCCCAAGCCCCGGATACTTCGTCCGGTTTTCTTCTGCCAAAAATCCGTAATTGTTTATTTCCGGCTCATACAAACATGCGGCAGGCACACAGCTCTCGCCCGCCGCATTTGTTCCAAATGTAAATTTCATGAATTACAGTGCTCCGTCACTTCTGGTGTTTTCATAGTCCAGCACACCTGCGAAAAATGCCAGTGCCAGTCCCTGTCCCCAGCCCTGGATCCAGTCTCGGGAAATATTGCGGTAACCATCGCGGTCCTTCATGACTGCGGTTCCGCCGGACACATTCAGCACGCGTCCGTCAGGAGAAACCTGCTCCAACAAACCTTTGATGGACTTGTTAATATACTTGATATGAAGCGGATTGCCCTTTGCCAGCATTGCTGCCGCGATACCTGCGCTGGCAGATACCTCCTCGTAGGACTCCGGATCATCTAAGATCGTACGCCACAGTCCGTTCTCCGTCTGCAGTGTCTTGATGGTGGCAAGCTGTTCATTTAATGAGCCTGCGATATCCATGAATTTCGGATACAGATAACACTCCGGCAAAGTGGAATTCACCTGAGACATCGTATAGGCAGCCCACGCATTTGCCCTGCCCCAGTAAAAGCCGGACATGTGATCCTTTGTAATGTTGTTGTAACCGTGATACCACAGCCCGGTATCCGGATCCTGCAGATATTTGATATGCCAGTAATACTGATTCAAGGCATCGTCGATCAGATCCGCGTCATTTAATTTCACGCCGACACGCAGCAGGAAAAACGCCGCCATAAACAACGTATCCGCCCATGCCTGCTCCGGAAAATCATTGTTTGCGGACACGGTATGCTGCAGCACACGATCACCGAAACGCAATGCCTCCGTGCGCAGATATTTTACCTTATCCATCACGATATCCCAGTATCTCTGATCCTCTGTTGCCTCATACAAGGTGATACAGCAGTGTCCCATTGCACAAATATTGACGGTTCCGTAAGGGATACCCAGTTCTATATATTCATCCACCCGAGCTTTCATCAGGCTTAAATATTTTTCGTTCTTGGTCACTTCATATGCTTTGCTGATTCCATAATAAGCCACGCCACAGGGCCAGTCCCAGGGCATATCCATCCGCATGGTCCGCTCGACGATCCTGTCAATAACTTCCTCGATCTCCTGTTTGTTATATTCTAATCCAGCCATGTTCGATTTGTTTCCTCTCGCTCTTATAAAATATGGGCTGCTGCATAAAGCAGCAGCCCAGTCAATGTCATAACTTACAGAATGAAGCTTCCCTCGTCGATATATGACTGCTTCTCGTCTAAGATCTCCTGATATCCTGCATCTAAGTACTCCTGGCAGTACTCCTCGTACTTCGCATCGAACTCAGCGGGATCACAGGTTCCTAAGTCTGCACAAGCCTCCTGCCACAATGCGTTCAGATCTGCTGAATACTCACTGGTAGCCTGAACAGCCTTTGTGAAGATCGGAGTAACGATTCCGTACTGTGCGTTGTCCTGTGCACCCTTGTAAGCATCCTCGATCAGGTACTCATAACCGTTGGGAGCAAGGTTGTTTAAGTTGTACTGGTAGGTTCCTTCCTCGGTATCGTAGTTTACAACCTCCTGTACCAGGCACCAGTAATCCTTGTTGTTGTTCTGGGACAGCTTAGACTCACCATCAAAGTCAGAGTTCTGGATCGCAACACCATTCTCGTTTAAGGTATAATTCTCACCCTCAACACCGTTCTGTAAGAAGAACAGGTTATCCGGCTGGCTCATCCAGTCAAGGAACATCCACAGAGCAGCTCTCTGCTCAGCGGTAGCGTTGTTGTTTACACCCATGATCATACCGTAAGGAGGATACTCATAGAAGTAGTTATGTCCGTCAACAGAACCTGCACCAAACTGTAAGCATGACACCTTTGCGTCAGGGTTGTTTGCTAATAAGGAATCGATCGTATCTGTTGAGCTGTTGATGTAGAAGCTGTAGGTACCACAGTTACCCGATACGAAATCAGCCTTCTTTGCAGCGTCGTCCGTGTTCAGATACCACTCGGGATCGATGAGACCCTCGTTAAACTGCTTGTTTAAGTTCTTTAAATACTCCTTGGTAGGCTCCCAGGTCAGGGGTGCTACGTTCAGGTCTAAGTACTTTGCATAATCTTCTTCAGAATAGCTGTCGTTAAAGAACGGATACTCCATGGTGAAGGAACCAACCGGAAGTTCTCCGCCTAAGGTTCCGAGTCCTGCCTCTTTCCACTTAACAGCAACTGCGTTTAACTCCTCAAGGTTAGTAGGCATGGAAGCTCCGACTGCATCTAACCAATCCTGGCGAATTAAGGTTACCCAGTTGTAGTAGATCGGATTACGCTCTGCGAAGAAGAAGATATTCTCTCCGTCCAGTGAGCCGTATTTTGCGATGGTATCAGCCATGTTGCCATAGTAGGTCGGTGCATAGTATGCGATCTCGTCCAGATCCAGGGACTGCATAGCGCCCTCACCGTAGTAGTTTACTGCCTGAGGCATATCGTAGTGCATGATGATGGTGGGTGCGGTACCTGCTGCGATCATCTGCATGTAGTCCTGAACCTCAGTACCACGTCCGATTGCTACATACTCAACGTTTACGTTGTACTTGTCACCGAACTCCTTCTGTACCCACTGTGTATAGTAGTTGTCGGTTACATTCCAGCCCTCAAATGCACGGTCATAAACCGGGATCTGGATCGTTACTTCCTCCGGGAAGCCTGCAGAATAGTCTGTGTAAGCTGCGTCTGAGGAAGCATCTGCGGTGTCCTCTGCTGCCGCATCGTCCTTTGTCTCTTCTGCTGCGCTATCTGCCGGTGCATCTGTTGTGGTGTCGTCTTTCTTAGATCCACAACCAACTACCATAGAAGCTGCCATGGTAGCGATCAGCATCACTGATACAAGTTTTTTGAAAGCTTTGTTTTTCATATTTTCATACCCTCCTAAAGTATTTTTATAAACATCCGGTTTTGTCTGCTACCGGAAAAGCATTCGCATCTTGCAGATGCTCATATCGCAAGCCTATGAAAATTGCTTCGCAATGAGGCTTGCTCATGGCATCCACCATTTTATCTCACGGTCTCAGCAGTAAATGCTTCGACCTGAAGGATCATTTTTGAATAATTACTCCTTGACTGCTCCGACCATTGTGCCCTGTACGAAGTATTTCTGCAGGAACGGATATACGATGATGATCGGCACGGTCGCGAAAATGACGCAGGCCGCCTTCAGCACTTCCGGATTCGTCAGCACACCTATGTTTCCGCCCTCAGCCTGGAAGGACTCGGTAGCTGCAACGACCAGATAGTACAGCTTCAGCTGCAGCGGACGCAGGCTGGTATTCTGTTTGATGTAATACAACGCGTCCTGATATGCGTTCCATCGTCCAACCGCGTAAAACAGCGCGATTGTCGCGATGATCGGCTTTGACAGCGGAACAACGATCTTTGCAAGGATCGTAAAATGATTTGCTCCATCGATGACTGCTGCCTCGATCAGACTGTCCGAAATATTGCTCTGGAAATTGTTCTTCATGATCAGCAGGTTGTAAGGTGCAAAACAGAGCGGCAAAATCAGACACCACCAGGTATCCAGCATATGTAAGTTACTCATCAGCAAGTAATCAGGAATCGTTCCGGCTACAAAATACATCGTGAGCATGATGAGGAACGTCATTACCTTGCGTCCCTTCAGATTTCTGCGGCTCAGAACATAAGCTGCGCAGATCGTCAGGAACATACCGATCACGGTAAATGAGATCGTCACAACAACCGTCACATACATGGACCGCATGATGGATGCATCCGCGAAGATCTTCTGGTATGCATTCAGGCTGAAGCCCTTCGGCAGGAGCACCACCTTATTTGCTACTACGTATGCCTCCTCACTGATGGACTTTGACAGCACATGAATAAACGGAAGCAGGCAAAGCAGCGAAACTATGATCAATATTGCCCAGATCACAATGTCAATGATCAGATTTCTGACTCTTGCGGCGGTCCAGGCTTTTTTGTTTTCTACTACTGCGGTATTCGTACTCATTTTCCCGACCTCCTTAAATCAATCCGTCTTCACCGAGACGTTTTGCAACAAAATCTGACAACAGTACAAGGATCAGACCGATGATGGACTGGAACAGACCGAGTGCGGTCGCCTCGCTGAGCTTTCCGCCTTCAATACCCCAGCGGTAAACCAGAACCGGGATCATCGTACTGTACTCGCTTGCCTTAGCGTTATATAATGCATAGATTCGCTCGAAAGAACCCTGCATCAGTTTTCCTAAGTTCATGATCAGCAGCGTTACGATCGTGCTTCGGATACAAGGTAAGGTTACATGCCAGCACTGCATCCAACGCCCTGCACCATCCACGCGGGCCGCCTCGTAAAGATCCGGGCTGACACTGGTGATCGCCGCCAGATAAATGATCGTTCCCCATCCCATGGTCTGCCACACACCGATCAGCAGATAAGTGATCAGCCACCACGTATCTTCCTGGAGAAACGGGATCGGACTGCCGCCTGCATTTGCGATCAATGCATTCACAACACCGTTGCTCAGAGAGAACAGTTGGTATGCCAGTGCTCCGATGATGACCCATGAGAGGAAGTGCGGCAGATACAAGAGTGTCTGTGTGACCTTCTTAAACCACTTTACACGAACCTCATTCAGCAGCAGCGCCAAAATGATTGGTGCCGGAAAGCTGAAAAACAGATCTAACAGATTAATGAATAAGGTGTTCTTTACTGCCCTTCCAAAATCTCTGTGGGTGAAGATCTTTTCGAAGATCTTAAAGCCCACCCAGTCACTGCCGGCAAAGCCCTTTGCTGCCTTGTAATTTTTAAACGCGATCGTCAACCCGCCATATGCGCCATATTTAAAAATAAAGATGAACAATAACGGTAAGATGATCAGGACGTAAAGCTGCCAGTTCTTTTTCAGATAAAGCATGCCTCTGCCCCGACGCTTCGGCTTTTCCACTGCCTGCGTTCCCTTTTTTTCTTTCATCCCTCTACTCCTTTACAGCTCAAGTGTTAATTGATGAATTTATTATACAAAAGCAAATCGTATCTTTCCATTTTCATCCTTGTGAAAACTGTGCATTTTCAACCATTTAATTTTTGTTTTCGTTGTCAGTTTGTGTACTTTTCATATTTTGATTGACCAATTTTTGTACATATTGTATAATAGAATCAAGATTTTTTCAGAACGGTAATTGAAAGGAGTGGTTTTTATGTCTAAGCCGAAACAGCCTTCCATTGAGTACCGGAATTATCTGCTTCCGGCAAGCTTTCCCCTGATCATTTTAGGCGGCGAGAAATGGCGCATCTCCGACATTCCCTCCCCAACGCTTCATTTTCACAACTGTCTGGAGATCGGGTTGTGTCGCTCCGACGGCGGAACAATGCGCTTTCGCAATACGGAACAACCCTTTCATGCGGGTGATGTCACGATACTGTCCAGCAATGTCCCACATACGACCTACTCTGATCCGGGCACTGCCAGTCTTTGGAATTACATATTTGTGAATGTGGAAGAGTTGTTCTTCCCCTATTTTCCTGTCGAGGTCATAGGAAACCACGATGTACTCTCCCGCATGATCCGCGAATTTTATGCGGTACTCTCCCGGGAAAAATATCCGGATATCTACTGGCTGGTCTCCTCGATCATTGATGAGATGCAAAAGCAGGAATCAAACTACCAGTTTTCCGTGAGGGGGCTGATGCTCAGCCTGATCGTTCGGTTGTTAAATATTTACATTCAGCAGGAGGGCGGTGCTGATGTTGCATACAGTGAGAATTCACTCGCCATCGCACCTGCACTGCACTATATCCGCACAAACTATATGCTCGATTTTCCCATGGACAAGCTCGCCGAGGTGTGCGAGCTGAGCCCGACACACTTCCGCCGGCTGTTCAGCGCGGTCATGGGCTTCGGTCCGCTTGAGTATTTAAACCGCATCCGCATCACCCACGCCACAACGATGCTGCGCACGACCGAGCACCCGATCCTTGACATTTCCGAGGATGTGGGATTTCATTCCATCTCCAGCTTTAACCGGCATTTTTCCGAGATCGTGGGAATGACGCCCTCCAACTATCGCCGCCAGCTGTCCCTCGCCGGCGACCGGTCGATCCTCAAATGCACCGGATGGCTGACACCCCCTTCGGAAGTATAATCATGGACAAAAAAAGACCTCTCCGCTTTGATCAGAGAGGTCTTTCTTATTTATTTTGTCTTATTTTGTAAATGCTTCTACCAGGCTCTTTGCCTCAGCTTCATCAAATCCGTCGGTGTTCACAAGCTGATCTACGAACCAGTCTGCGACACCTGCTGTTGCGTTCTTGAAGCCTTCCGTATCGATATCCTCGGTATGTACCACCTCGATCGTTCCGTTTGCTTCCCAGTCTGCGATCAGCTGGTCGCACTCAAAACGGTTGATCATGCGCTGATATTCTACGGTCTTTTTCGCATTTTCCTCTACGATCGCCTGCTGTTCCGGTGTCAGGCTATCGAAGATCTCGCCATTCATACAGAAGAACAGACAGTCATAGTATGCATTCCACAGAGAAATGTAATCCTGAACCTCCTGCACGGATGCGGAAGCGATGGCCGGTAACGGATTTTCCTGTCCCTCTACCGTGTTCTGCTGAAGTGCGGTATAGGTCTCTGACCAGTTCATGTTGGTGGCATTTGCCTGCCAGTCCTCATAGGACTTCATGAGCAGGTTGGAACCTGCCACACGGACCTTTAAGCCCTTCAGGTCATCTACGGTCTTTACTTCACGCTTGGAGTTTGTCAGCTGACGGAATCCGTTTTCTGCCATTCCGAAGCACTTCAGACCCATGCCTTCCAGAATTCCTACCAGCTGCTCTCCGGCCTCGCCGTCCAGCTTTGCATCTACATCATTGTAATCGTCAAAAATGTAAGGCAGTGATACCACATTAAATCTGTCATCAAATCCGGAATAGATCAGGTTGCTGTGCATGGACAGCTGTACCGGATCACCTTCCATCAGGGCACCGATACCGTCCTTCTGGGAACCATTGGTCAGCTGATCGGAGAATCCGTCTACCACAACCTTTACCTTACCACCGGTAGACTCTTCCATCAGGGCTGCAAAATAACGTCCTGCTTTTGCCCATGTGGAAGTCTCTCCTGTTGAGCATGCATAATGCCAGGTCATTTCCTCCCAGTCAGTGGTCGCAGCTGCCGCATCCTTTGATGCGTCGTACTGCTCGTTATCATAAGCCTCCACATCAAGCGCTTCAGCTGTAAACGCATTCACTAATGCCTCTGCTTCTTCCCACAAATATCCATCGGTATTTACCAGCTGATCGATGAACCACTCTGCCACATCGGAAGTTGCATTCTTAAAGCCTTCCGTGTCGATATCAGCTGTTTCTGTGACGGTAATGACATCATTTGCCTTCCATTCCTCGATCAGCAGATCACACTCATATCGGTTGATCGCACGCTGATACTCTACGGTCTTCTTCGCATTTGCATCGATCACTTCTTTCTGGGCATCTGTTAAGCTATTGTAGATGTCTCCGTTCATACAGAAGAAGAGACAGTCATAATATGCATTCCATAAAGAGATGTAATCCTGAACCTCCTGTACAGATGCGGATGCGATCGCAGGAAGCGGGTTCTCCTGGCCTTCTACGGTATTCTGCTGTAATGCGGTATAGGTCTCAGACCAGTTCATATTGGTGGCATTTGCCTGCCAGTTCTCATAGGACTTCATGAGCAGGTTTGATCCTGCCACACGGACCTTTAAGCCCTTCAGATCATCTACGGTCTTTACTTCACGCTTAGAATTTGTCAGCTGACGGAATCCGTTTTCTGCCATTCCAAAGCACTTTAAGCCCATATCCTCGAGGATCTTTTCCAGCTGCGCACCTGCCTCACCGTCAAGCTTGGCATCTACATCATCGTAATCATCAAAAATATAAGGCAGAGATACCACATTAAATCTGTCATCAAATCCGGAATAGATCAGGTTGCTGTGCATAGACAGCTGTACCGGATCGCCTTCCATGAGTGCGCCAATACCGTCCTTCTGGGAACCATTGGTCAGCTGATCGGAAAATCCGTCTACGATTACTTTTACTTTTCCACCGGTAGACTCTTCCATCAAAGCTGCGAAATAGCGGCCTGCCTTTGCCCAGGTAGAAGTCTCGCCCGTTGAGCACGCATAATGCCAGGTCACCTCTTCCCACTCTGCATCATTGTAGAATGCATCCTCGGAAGGATCATAGGTCTCGTTGTCATATGCCTGGATCTTTGTGCTGTCAGCAGCCACATCTGTTGTGCTGCTTGTGCCGGTTGTATATGCTGCACGAGGGAAGTACGTAAATACTACTAATACGACCAATGCAGCTGCTACCATTGGCATTACGGCCTTTGAGATCTGCTGCAGTGTGACTTTTGCCACATTCTTTACCTTTAAGCTGATCGCTACAAATAAGTTTACACCAACGGGAGGTGTTACCTGACCGATCGCAAGGTTTAAGGTTGCCATGATACCGAATGCGATGGGGCTGAAGCCCAGTGCCTTGCAGATCGGGAACATGATCGGAATGAAAATATACATTGCGGAGTTTGCATCGATAAAGCAGCCTGCGATCAGGAAGATCACGTTACAGATCAGCAGGAATACAAATTTGTTTGCTGATACATTTCCGAGCAATGTAGTTGCTGCATTGGAAATACCAAACAGTGTACAAACATAAGAAAACAGTGTCGCGGAAGCAACGATCAACATGATACCACCGGTAGTCTTTGCTGACTCGATGGTGATATCGATCAGTTCCCTCCACTTGATCTCACGGTAAATGAATACACCAACCACCAGACCATAAACAGCAGCTACAGCCGCAGCCTCGGTTGGAGTGAACACACCACCGTAAATACCGCCCAAAATGATGACCGGCATTAAAAAGCCCCAAAACGCATCCTTAAAAGTCACCCAGCGTTCCTTCCAGTCTGCCTTTTCGCGTGAGGACTGAATTCCTTTCTTACGAACCTCGATCATTACGACAACGATCAGCGCCAGACCCATCAAGATACCGGGGATAATACCTGCGATAAACAGATCTCCGACATTCTCACCGGTAATGGACGCATATACCACGTATGCGATACTTGGCGGAATAACGATCGCGATGGAGCTCGCCGCCGCCATAAGGGCCATGGCAAATGCCGCGCTAAATCCTGCCTCCACCATGGCGGGGATCAGTATCGCACCGAGCGCTGCTACGGTCGCGGGGCCGGAACCGGAGATCGCACCGAAGAAACATGCCACGATGACACATACGATGGCGATACCACCGCGTCTGTGTCCCACGCAGCTGTCAATAAACTTGATCAGTCGTTTGGAAATACCGGCCTTTGCCATGATATTTCCTGCAAGAATAAAGAACGGGATCGCTAATAATAAAGTTTTACTGATACCCGTATATGTATTGGTTGCCACGACTGTCAGACTCTGTCCTGCAGTCAGAATAGCCGCTACTGAAGATGCACCCAGACAGATCGCAATCGGCACATCCAAAATAAGCAGTAAAAAGAATACAATAAAAAGAACGGCTGTTACCATTAGTTATTGCCCTCCTTTCTTGCATTCAGGAAATCAAGTGTATTCTCAATAAAATGCAATACTAAAAATACACCACACACCGGCACAAAGGACCAAAAGATCCAGCTGGGCCAGTGCAATACATAGGTATGCGCATTCTGCGTATACTCTGACAGTGCACGTCCGATTCCCTGCCAGGTCAGGATCACGCAGTAAATGATACTGCATACATTTGCCACAAGCTTCTGCACCAGTCTGGAAGATCCCTTCAAGCGATCAGAAACCAGACTTAAGCCTACCAGACCACCGTCCTCCCGGCATGCAAGGGCAGCGCCCATGAGTGAGATCAGAACGAAAAGTGCTACAACCAGCTCATCTACCCATGTCAGTGAGTGGTTGATCAGTTTTCGTCCGATCACATTTGCGAAGGTCAATACTAATGACACGATCAAGGTAATGGCCATGATGACATTTTCGACCTTTACCACGCCGTGCATGATCTTCTTGTACGTGTTCATTATCTAATCCTCCTCTTTTGATATGATAAAAAAGAAAACGATAACCGTCAGCATTTCCGCACAGGCTTTTCCTATCCGGCTGATCCTGAATGGCTACCGTTTTGCAACAATTCCAAAACAACTTTCATTTTGAATCGTTGCATTTTCTCATTTGAGAACCCCTTAAAGCAATATTTCACGTCATTTCTTTTATAATACAGCCTTAATCGCCGTCAATAACTCATCATACTCCTCAAACGCAGGGTACTGCGGATAATCCTTCTTAATCTGCTCAGTACTCTTGAACAAAAAGCCTGCCTTGCTGGCCTGAATCATTCCAAGGTCGTTAAAGCTATCTCCACTGGCGATCGTCTCGTAGCCGATGGACTGCAGTGCTTTCACGGTCGTAAGCTTTGATTTCTCACAACGCATCCTGAATCCGGTGATCTCTCCGCTTTCTGCAACTTCTAAAGAGTTGCACATGATCGTCGGCCATCCAAGCTTTTTCATAAGCGGTGTTGCAAACTGCTCAAAGGTGTCACTGATGATAATGACCTGAGTCAGCGAGCGAAGCTCGTCCAAAAATTCCTTCGCACCGGGAATCGGATCGATCTTTGCGATGGTCTCATGGATCTCTTTTAAGCCAAGACCATGCTCTTTTAAGATGCTCAGTCTCCAATTCATCAGCTTGTTATAGTCCGGCTCGTCTCTGGTGGTCCGCTTCAATTCCGGAATTCCGCTTGCCTCAGCAAAAGCGATCCAGATCTCCGGCACCAAAACACCTTCCAGGTCTAAACATACAATATTCATGATCTCACTCCTTTAATTCTTCATGCACACATTCGTTGTGTGCGATATTTCATACACGCATCCTCTGCGCTCGTCATTCACCGGCGCATACTCTTTTGAGCAGCGACCAATAGCCACCCGCACTTTAGTCGAGTAACGTCCTATAGTATACTACTATAAATCAAAGAATGGTGCAAGTTTTTTGTCAGAATTAGATAAAAAAGCTTTGAGATCATTACATCTCAAAGCTTTAGTGAATTTATGATCTTTTATAAATCTTCCATTGTCATACACGGTAACTCTTTCTCTTGTCTTAATTGTTTATCATTTGTAAAAAACATATCACAGCCGCTGATAATAGCAGTTGCAATCTGCAAGGCATCCATCGCTTTAAAATTCTTGTACTTACTTCTTATCTTTGCTCCCTGCTCAGCGATCAAAGGGTCGATATTTACAACCTCAATATTCATAAACTTAATAAATCTCTTGAAATTATCAACTAGTTCCATTTTTTCACTGCTATATGGAAATACCAGATATTCCTCAATCGTGATAGTAGATGTAACTAGCTGTATATTTTCTTTCATACACCACGTAAAAAATTTTTTGATCGAATCCATATATAAAGAGCTGTTTTCCAAATAATAGATCATAGGTGCCGTATCAATAAACACTCGTTTAAATTCTATCATTATCTCTCAGCTCCCTTATATATTGATCTGCATTCTGTCCTCTTTCCGTTGCTTCCATTACAAATTGATCCAGCTCCATTGCCTTTTTTTCGCTTCTTTCAGGCATTCCGATCAGACCATTCACCCCTTGCATAATCTGTATCACAAAACTCAATTTATCTTCCGGTATTCTTTCCAGCATCTGCATAGCTTCCTGTCTAATTGCCGTCATGCTCAACACCTCCGCTTCAAATTATAATAATCTCTCAGCATCATTTATATTCCTACTATATGTTCTGAGTATAGCATCGGAAAAAATGAAATGCAAGCCACGCCACATCCAAATGTCCTTTTCTTTATCGTTGCTATACTTTACATAAAAGGATACATTTACCTTTGACATATAGCATCTTTCTCTCTCAGACAAAGTAAATTTTGGAACTGTTCAGTAGCTTCACAGTTCCGATGCAGAAATCCATGAAAATCGTCTTCGACGATGGGATTTCTGCACACCTGAATCATATTCTCACGGTCTACGCGGTTCCGCTCCGACCTGATCTGAACAGATACTAAATTTCACAATTTTCTATACTATATTTTATACCAAAAAGAAATTAAAATTTATTAGACAAAAATAGGAACGTTGAAAATAGCTATTTTTCAACGTTCCTCATTCGCGTGCGTGAGAGGATTCGAACCCCCGACACCTTGGTCCGTAGCCAAGTGCTCTATCCAGCTGAGCTACACACACGTATTACTATTTAGACCTTTCGGTCAATGCCCGCGACCGGAATCGAACCGGTACTGTGTCACCACAACAGGATTTTAAGTCCTGCGCGTCTGCCAGTTCCGCCACGCGGGCTTTGTGTCAAGCGCCAACCCGAAGGGTTGTGTGCATCAGTTGCGAAGCAACTCGTCACATTTTTCGCTCGGTACACTTTCGCAACCACTATGTAGTTTGCGAAAAATGGGACCTATAGGGCTCGAACCTATGACCCTCTGCTTGTAAGGCAGATGCTCTCCCAGCTGAGCTAAGATCCCACGCGTTACTTGTAGTGAGTGTTAAAAATGTAAAATCTGGGGCGTGACATGCTTGCATGGCTAAGACTCAGATTTTATATTTTTATCCGAGCGTTAGCGCGGGATGGCGGTTCGCAGAACCGACATACGCACTCACGATTTTTCATCACTACAAACGACCCAGACGGGACTCGAACCCGTGACCTCCGCCGTGACAGGGCGGCGCTCTAACCAACTGAGC
>JAQYOU010000050.1 GCA_028727105.1 bacterium | reverse complement strand
TAAAAATGGAGAATGCTGATTTACACTGGCATTCCAGTATTGAAAAATTACAAAATACGGATAATTGCGTAAGAACCTCTAAATTAAAATAATTGTATGGGTTAATTCCAGCTTTACAGAGACTCAAATTCCAGTTTGTCAGTATCTTAAATAGAATATATGTGACAGAAAACATCGTAGAAATACGGTGTTTTCTGTTACCCAAAACCCCACAATTTCATACATAACCACAGGTTAGTACGAATACCTTGTGTGATTTTTTGAAAGGCTTAGAAAGGCAATTTTGCCCGATTTTCGCCCCGAAAAATGACAGAAACAAGGCAGTAAGTATCTTCCCTGTGGTTTTTTTGTTTTCAGGCGGAAAGGAGGATTGATATGCCGAGAATGAGCAAGAAACGGAAACAAGAGTGGGCGTTGTTTCTGAATGAAAGAAATCGCATTACCTACAACGAACTTTGCAGAAAGTGCAGTAATGACTGCAAGCAGAGTTTCCGCTGTATCGTAGTGCTTTGCCCGAAGTATTTATCGAAAAGGAGAACGAAGAACAATGAAGCAGACGGAAAATGAAATGAATGTAAATGTACCTCTTGAAGTTATCAAGGCAAGTGAAATCGAACCGAAAGAAGTGAAATGGCTGTGGTATCCGTATATTCCGTTCGGCAAGGTTACGCTGTTGCAGGGCGATCCGGGCGATGGAAAAAGCAAGTTAATGCTTTCCATTGCCGCCCTACTCTCTAAGGGCGAACCTCTGCCCTTTACTGAAACGGAAGAAACCGAGCCTATGACTATCATCTATCAGACAACGGAAGATGACGCAGACGATACGGTAGTACCCCGATTTAATTCAGCCGGTGGGAATGGAGAAAATCTTATCTTCATCAAGGAAGATGAAAAGTCTTTATCCTTTGGGGATAACCGTATTGCTGAAGCAATCGAAAGGTATCACGCAAAACTTTTAATTCTTGACCCGATGAGTTCCTATATCGGAGAGAACTGTTCAATGAACAATGCCAACGAAACACGAGCAGAGTTTAATCATCTGATTGCGGTTGCGAAGAATACTGGCTGTGCAATCGTGATTATCGCTCATATGAACAAGATGAGAGATACCAATCCACTTTATCGTACCAATGGTTCTATTGATATTGCGGGTGCTGCAAGAAGTATTCTTGCAATCACACGCACACCGAACAAAGAAGCACCAGCGGAAAGATATATGGTGCAAGTGAAATCCAACCTTGCCCCGACAGGCTCTGCAATTCTCTTTGAGGTTGCAGAAAAAGGAGTGGACTTTATCTCTGAAATGGAAATGACAGCAGAAGAAGCGTTCCAATCCCTTGCCCCTAAAATGGGCAGACCGAACGATAAGGAAATCAAGGCAAAAGAATTTCTTTTGGAAATGCTGAAAGACGGAGAAATGCTTTCTTCGGATTGCGAAGAAAGACTTGAAGCCGCAGGGTTCAAGAAATCGACCATCAAAAAGGCAAAGAAGAAAGCAGGAGTTATCTCCAAAAAGAAAGGCTTTCTGTGGTACTGGTCTTTGCCGATGGGCGATATACCGAGAGAATAATGCAGGCTGTCTGATGAGTGGACAGTCTGTTTTTATGATTGAGGTATCATAAGGAGGTCAAGGGGGAACTCCCTTGCCCACGACATCTTTGCAGACGAAGTCTGAAAGTGTCATAGTGGGTTACACACATTCAAAGAATGTTGTGTAATGGCTTCGCCCCTGTCTGGAAAGGAGAGCAAAATGGCAAAAACCAACAAGGCAGATATGAGTTGTGCAAGGGTAAAACAGTACACCGCTTCTGATGTGAGCAAGGCGGAAAGGCACAACGAACGCAAGAATGAAACCTATGAAAATATGAATGTAATTGTGGAACGAATACCCTTTAATGTGCATTTCAAAAAACCGACTGCCCCGACCTATATGGAACAGTTAAAGCAGATGGAAACAGACGGGCAGGTGTCGCTTCGTGGGTTAAGGAAAGACGCAACACTCTTTAATGAGATTGTGATTGATGTGAACACGATGTACTTCGAGCGTAACGGTGGTTATGAATACGCAAAGCAGTTTTATGAAGAAGCCTATCATTTCATCGAAGAAAAATTCGGTGCTGACAATGTTATATCGGCAGTAATGCACGCTGATGAAATCAATGTAGCGGCAACCGAAGAACTTGGAAAAGAGGTTTACCACTATCATCTTCACGCTATGGTTCTGCCTGTGGTGGAGAAAGAAATCTTATGGAGTAAGCGTTGCAAAGACCCCGAACTGCGAGGAACGGTCAAGGCGGTTGTTAATCAGATAAGCCATTCAAAGAAATGGAAATCGGATATTCCGCTGACCAATGAAAAAGGAAATCCATTGCTAAGAAAGAACGGGAAACCGATGTTCCGAGCTTCGTACAGCATACTGCAAGATGAGTTGTTTCACTATATGACGGAACAAGGGTTCAAAGGCTTTCAGCGTGGCGAATACGGAAGTACGGCAGAGCATTTGACTTCCCTGCAATATCAAATCAAACAGGATAAAGAGCGATTGGAGAAGTTGCAGAAGCGTATTCAAAAGGAACAGGTTAAGTATGAGCCTGCCCGTCATATTTCCAAAACCTTAAACGAGATTGACAGTATGGGGCAGAAAACAATCACAGGTAAAATGGCAATCTCCAAAGAGGATTATTCTGAGCTGACTTCCCTTGCCAAAGAGGGCATTACCAGTCGTGCGGAAATCAATAAATTGGAGCAGAGTGCAAATTATTACCGACAGAAATATTTTGACAGTGCAAATGCACTGGAAAGAATGAAAACCAAATACAACGAACTGAAAGAAAAGTGCAGACCTTTTCTTGAAGCGTTGGAGCATTTCCCCGAAGTTGCTAAACTTTTTACCGAAAAAGTGAAGCAACTTTTTTCTTTTAAGGAAGCACAGGAACGAGCCGAAAAAGAAGCAAGGGAAAAAGAAAGACAGGAGCGTATCAAGGCACGAAGAAACAAGCGTGGTATGGAAAGATAACCATTTCCATTGTACTTGCAACTTAATGACTTCTTGATATGTTCAGATGAAACAGGCTGTATTTGTGGGGTGTTCTAAACGGAATGCCCCACAGTCAATTTATGAAAAGGAGAAACGGACGATATGAAAGAAAACACTTTATCTTATACAACACGAATAGGTAAAACCACTTTTATTGTAAATGTGAAGCAATCGGAAAGTGCGAAGAAGCCTTTGAATACGGTGTTTCAAGAAATATGCAGACACGAGATGTTGGGAGATTTTTCAGCGGATAAATATTTGAATTTAGAAAACTTACAAAAATCATCTTGACAAACTCGTTCCCGAGGGAACCGGCTACCGTGCCAGAACCCGATTCGCCAAGTTCTTCAATCTTCCTGAACTGATGAATATGTTCAAGGAAGTAGCCGACATCAAGACCTCAGACCAGCTGCATCTTCCGGTTCCCGAAGCGAAATTCGAGACGGTTGTGGTGCAGCCCTCTGAGTATCAGAAGGATATGGTTGCTTCCCTTTCCGAAAGAGCTGCGGATGTTCATGCCGGTATTATTGACCCTTCTGTGGACAATATGCTGAAGATTACCAGCGATGGGCGGAAGCTGGGACTGGATCAGCGGCTGATGAACCCGCTGTTGCCGGATGACCCGAACAGCAAGCTCAATGCCTGTGTGGGAAATATCCTTCGTATCTGGCAGGACGGGCAGGCTGACAGGCTGACACAGCTGGTGTTCTGTGACCTCTCCACTCCGAAAAATGACGGCACATTCAATGTCTATGACGACATCAAAACCAAGCTGATGGCAAACAGTGTACCTGCCGAGGAAGTCGCCTTTATTCACGATGCGGATACCGAAGCAAAAAAGAAAGAACTCTTTGCCAAGGTTCGTAACGGACAGGTGCGTGTGCTGCTTGGCAGTACGCAGAAAATGGGCGCAGGAACCAATGTGCAGGACAAACTGGTGGCGGTTCATCATCTGGATGTGGGCTGGCGTCCGTCTGATATGACCCAGAGAAACGGTCGTATCATCCGTCAGGGCAACCAGAACAAAGAGGTTCAGATCTATCAATATGTGACCGAGGGAACCTTCGACGCATATTTGTACCAGACCCTGGAGAATAAGCAGAAATTTATCTCCCAGATCATGACCTCCAAATCTCCGGTTCGCTCCTGTGACGATGTGGATGAGCAGGCACTTTCCTATGCGGAGATCAAAGCATTATGTGCCGGTAATCCGCTCATCAAGGAAAAGATGGACCTGGATATTGATGTGGCAAGGCTGAAAGTGCTGAAGGCCGACCACCAGAGCCAGCAGTACCGTATGGAGGATAAGCTCCTGAAATACTTCCCGGCTGAGATTGAAAAGCAGACTGGCTATATTCATGGCTTTGAAGCGGACATCAAGACCGTGGAGGCACATCCGCAGATCTCCGAGGGATTCTGTGGTATGGAAATCAGGGGAAAGCACTATGCGGAAAAAGCCGATGCCGGTGAAATCATTCTTGCCGCCTGTAAGGAGACAAAAGGTGCTGATCCGGTTCTGCTGGGCAGTTACCGAGGATTTCAGATGGAGCTTTCCTATGACAGCTTCCGAAGTGAGTTTGACATCGTTCTGAAAGGCTCTATGAGCCACCGTGTAGCCCTTGGCACGGATGCCAGGGGAAATATCACCCGATTGGATAACGCACTTTCTGGCATTCCTGAGCGGTTGGAAAGAGCCAATGAACAACTGACCAATCTCTACAATCAGCAGGAAGCGGCAAAGGCGGAACTTGGAAAACCATTCCCCCAGGAAGCGGAGCTTGCAGCAAAAAGTCAGCGGCTTGCGGAGCTGGATGCGGCGCTGAATATGGAAGATACGGTGGAAAACCGAGCCGAAAAAAGCAAAGCGGAACGCCCCTCTGTTCTGGCTGATCTGAAATCCAAGTCCGAGCATATCCCGCCCGCAAAACGCTCTGAGGGCTACGAGGAGGTGTTGTAATGGTAAAGCGTGACCAGGATGTTCATTTCCTGGCATCCAAGGAGGAAGTCGAGCGAATCCATCAGAAGATGGACGAGCTTGGTATCCGCAGTATGGGGGCATATCTGAGAAAAATGGCTCTGGACGGCTACTGTATCAATCTGGATTTGCAGGATGTGAAAGCACTGGTTTCGCTTCTGCGAATCTGTTCCAACAACCTGAATCAGTACGCAAAACGAGCCAATGAGACCGGCAACATCTATGAAGCCGACATTAAGGACTTGCAGGAACGTCTGGAAGAAATCTGGACGGACATGAAAGAAGTCCTTGTCAGGTTGTCCTCCATTCAGTAATCCGATAATTTGTCGGGAAGTCGCAGTTTTGACTGCGGCTTTACATAGGGAAAAACAACCGTGTTTAGCTGGTAGAATTATTCATATCCATGTGCTATAATCATGGCAAGTAGAGAACTTGATAGTTCGATCAATCGTTGTTTGGCAATTTGGTAAATCCCGATAAACTAATTTTATAGGGAACAGAAACTTTGAATTTTACGGTCAGTAAGGAATGAGTAAAGTTATATGATTGTATTATAAGCGATTTGTTAAATTCTTGTAACCACTTGTATTTGCCTGCGATTTATGGTATAATGTTTTGAAATTTAGAAAGAGGTGGAAAGATGAT
>JAQYOU010000049.1 GCA_028727105.1 bacterium | reverse complement strand
CATGCTTCTCTTCTAATTATTCCTCATATCCGTTTGGATTATTCTTCTGCCATCTCCAGGAGTCCGCACACATCTCGCGGATGCCGTACTTCGCTTCCCATCCAAGCTCCTCTTTCGCCTTGGAAGGATCACAATAGCAGGTTGCGATATCTCCGGGGCGGCGTTCCTTGATCACATAGGGGATCTTGATATCGTTGGCTGCCTCAAAGTTCTTCACGATATCCAGTACACTGTAGCCGTGTCCGGTACCGAGGTTGTAGATGCACAGTCCCGCCTTCTCCTCGATCTTCTTTAACGCCTTCACGTGACCGAGTGCCAGATCTACCACATGGATATAATCGCGTACACCGGTTCCGTCCGGGGTATCATAATCATCGCCGAACACACCCAGTTGTGCCAGCTTTCCGACAGCCACCTGTGTGATATAAGGCATCAGGTTATTGGGAATACCATTCGGGTTCTCTCCCATGGTTCCACTGGGATGAGCACCGATCGGATTGAAATAGCGAAGCAGAATCACATTCCACTCCGGATCGGCCTTTTGCATATCTGATAAGATCTGCTCCAGCATGGATTTGGTCCATCCGTAGGGATTTGTGCACTGTCCCTTCGGGCAGTTTTCCGTGATGGGGATCTCAGCAGGATCTCCGTATACAGTTGCGGAGGAAGAAAAGATAATGTTCTTGCAGCCGTTCTGTCTCATCACATCAACCAGAGTTAATGTTCCTGCGATATTGTTCTCATAATACTCCCAGGGCTTTGAAACGGATTCTCCCACGGCCTTTAAACCTGCAAAATGAATACAGCTGTCAATCTGCTCTTTCGCAAAAATATCGTTTAACAGCGCGCGGTCCAAAATGTCTCCTTTATAAAAAGTAACCTTTTTCCCGGTCAGCGCCTCTACGCGCTCCAAAGACTTTTCGCTGGAATTGGACAGATTATCCAGTACCACTACCTCATAACCTGCATCCAACAGCTCCACGCATGTATGACTTCCGATATAACCCGCTCCACCTGTAACTAAAATAGCCATAAAACACCTCCACCTTTCTCGTTCGATCGTTTTCTTTTTTTGTGCTTCTTTATTGACTAGTTTACCTCATTTTTTTGTTTTTTCTAGAAAAAAATGTATGAGGAACATAGAAAAATGTTGCATGGCAATGTATAATAAATGAAAACAGCGCCGGCAATTCCATGTATCACGCATTCCATTGTCGGCCATTGATCCGGAGGCATTGTCATGAACTATAAAAATTCCTACAAAGCGACAAAAAAAGAACTGGTTTCCCTGTCTGTCTACAATGTGGGATACCAGAAATGTGATTCTCTATACCAATGGGGACCGGGAGTGCGGGATCACTATCTGATCCATTACGTGATCTCCGGCTGCGGATATTATGAAGTGCGCAACCAGAAATATGAACTCCATGCCGGCGACACCTTTTTGGTCTATCCCAACGAAGAAGTGACCTATTATGCCGACATTTCAGATCCCTGGGAATATGCGTGGGTCGGCTTCAACGGCAGTGATGCGCTATCGATCTTAAATGCCACAGACTTTACAAAGACACATCCCTACATCACGGGTGCGCCCTTCGGTGATAAGATCCTGCACCAGCTGCTGTGCATCTATGAGGTACGCGGAAATGAATTTGAACAGGCCGTGGAAATGACTGGAAGACTGTACACCGCACTTGCCCTGTTCATGCAGGGCGCCACAAAAAAGCCTCCGCAGACATCTTATTCCGGCTATGTGCAAAAGGCGATCGCCTTTATCTCAGCAAATTATTCCTACCCGATCACGGTTGAGGATATTGCGGATTATGTAGGTTTAAGCCGCAGTCATCTGTTCCGGTCTTTTGAAAAGGTGATCGAAAAATCACCCAAGGAGTATCTCACGGCTTTTCGCATCAAACAGGCCTGCAACCTGCTGGAACACTCTGATCTCTCCATCACCGCGATCGCCAATTCCGTGGGCTTTGAAAACAACCTGTATTTTTCCAAAGCATTCCATAAGGTCAAGGGAATATCTCCGAAAAACTATCGTTTATCCATACAGGCAGAAAAAAAAGAGACTACCAAAGCGTAGTCTCTTTTCCTATCCATGAAATTAAGCTAATTTAGCTTTCGCTACTTCAGCTAATGCTGCAAATCCCTCTGCATCATTCACTGCAAGCTCAGCTAACATCTTGCGGTTCATGTCAACACCTGCAAGCTTTAAGCCGTGCATCATTCTGCTGTATGATAAACCGTTCATACGTGCTGCAGCGTTGATACGAGCGATCCATAACTGACGGAACTGTCTCTTCTTCTGCTTACGTCCTGCATAAGAGCTGGTCAGCGCTCTCATAACTGACTGTTTTGCAATACGATACTGCTTAGAACGCGCTCCTCTGTAGCCCTTTGCTAACTTTAAAGTACGATTATGTTTCTTTCTAGCGTTTAAACCACCTTTAACTCTTGCCATTTCTTATTTCCTCCTTCACACACTCTTACAGATAAGGTAAGATCTTCTTCATTGTCTTTACATTTGTTGCATCTGTCATTGCAGCCTGACGTAAGTTTCTCTTACGCTTTGTAGACTTCTTGGTTAAGATATGGCTCTTGTAAGCTTTATTTCTTTTTAATTTTCCGGTTCCTGTCTGTGAAAAGCGCTTTGCAGCTGCTCTTTTTGTTTTGATCTTAGGCATGATAAGTTCCTCCTTTAAAATGTTCTTCTTATTTTTTCTCTCCAAGCACCATTGCAAGGCTTCTGCCTTCCTGCTTCGGCGCTTTTTCTACAACTGCGATATCAGCCAGCTGCTCAGCAATGTCATCTAAGATGTGACGACTCTGCTGCATGTGTGCCATCTCTCTGCCGCGGAAACGCAGGGTGATCTTCACCTTGTTGCCCTTTCCGATAAACTTTCTGGCAGCACTGATCTTGGTATTCAGATCATTGGAATCAATATTGGGAGAAAGACGTACCTCCTTCAACTCCACGGTCTTCTGCTTCTTACGGGCATCCTTTTCCTTGCGGGCAAGCTCGTAACGGTATTTTCCGTAATCAACAATCTTACAAACCGGCGGTTTTGCTGTGGGCGCGATCTTTACAAGATCCAACTCCGCCTCATCGGCCAGCCGCATTGCCTCCTTGATCGGCATAACTCCTAACTGGTCTCCGTTCTCTCCAATCACACGAACCTCTTTGTCTCTGATCTGTTCGTTAATCATTAATTCGCTAATGACACCACACCTCCATTTTTCATAATTAAACCCGACTGAATCGGCAGTCATTCAAACAGCTTCACCAAGCCTGCAGACAAAAAAATATGGATGCAAACTGCATCCACGAATCACATTTGTCTCATGAGATCTGACAGAAAACCTACTGCCAAATTCATCATTGAACACTTATGAACCCGAGTCACGCGTTTGTGCTAAGGTGAGAGTGGATACTCTACTTGCTGTTTTCAACTTTATTAAAGTAACATACCCATCTTCGCATGTCAAGCGTTTTTTCATAAATTCACATAAATTTGCTGTTTTCCAATGATATTGCCAGTTCTGAAAATTTCCATTATACTTATGCCAAGCTATTATTTCAATTTTTCAAAACAGGCTGAAGAAGAGCTTCACACCTGTGAGGAGGTTTTATGGATACACGTATCATTGATCTACACGTACACTCAAAGGCATCTGACGGTACCTTCACACCGACAGAACTGGTCGCAGAAGCAAAACGCGCAGGGCTCTCTGCCTTTGCACTGACGGACCATGACACTACAGACGGCATCAACGAAGCGGCTGCGGCAGCAACTGCTGTCGGCATCGAGCTGATCCCCGGTGTGGAGCTTTCCACGGAATATGAAGGGAAAGAGGTGCATGTCCTCGGACTCTATATTGATATCGAAAATGAAACGCTGCAAAAACAGATGGCGGATTTTCGTCAGTCCAGAGACAACCGCAATGTCTACATGCTGGAAAAGCTGCGGGCCGAGGGCTTTGACATCACACAGGAGGCTCTGGAAGCAAAGTTTCCTGATGCCGTCATCACCCGTGCGCACATTGCGCGATTCCTGCTGGACAAAGGATATATTCCCGACATGAAGACGGCCTTTTCCGAATATATCGGCGACGGCTGCAAATGCTACGTTGGCCGCCCGAAGGTCACGCCGATGGACGCCGTAGATTACATCTTAGCCGCAGGCGGCACACCTGTGCTTGCCCATCCGGTCATCTATCATATGGATCGCCCGCAGCTTCTTCGGATGATCCATGAGATGAAGTCACACGGTCTTGTCGGTATTGAGGCAATCTATTCAGAAAATACGCCCGCCGACGAACAGATCTATAAAACAATCGCCCGCGAGGAAGGCTTGCTCATCACCGGCGGTTCGGATTTTCACGGCACAAATAAGCCTGACATCCGCCTGGGCATCGGGCGTGGGAAGCTGTATATTCCTTACGCAATCCTGGAGAAGCTGAAAGAAGTTCGCTGATGAAAGCAATGCATGAGATTTTTGAGCTTTCGCACGTCGATATTGCAGAAAGAAGCAGGAGGTTTTCGAGCTTTTGCACGTCAGGTGTAGCGAGAAAACCTTCTGCTTCTATAAGGAAAACTACAGCACAAACCGCTCGATCACCTCAGCGATCGCATCCTCATCATTACTGCTGACCGTCACATAGTCGGCAGCTTCCTTGGCTGCAGGATTGGCATTGCTCACCGCAACGCCGACTCCTGCAGCTTTTATCATCTCAATGTCGTTTGTCTCATCACCCACCGCGATGGTATCCGCAAGGTCAACCCCCAGATGATCCATCAGGAAATTGATCCCTGTCTGCTTAGAAATTCCCTCCGGCACAACTTCCAGATACTGCGGACAGGAAAACAACATCCTGCACTTTCCTTTTGCCCACTGCTCATTTTCCAAGCGAAAACGCTCTAACCGGGATTGATCGTGGATATTGATCACAATAGCCTTGTTGGGCTCTCTGGTGAGATAATCCAGCACATCCGCCCGCGGACAGGCTTTCAGATTCGTGCGGCTGGCGTACCACTCCATTTCCTCGGTTGCCGCCTTTGTCAGTAT
>JAQYOU010000048.1 GCA_028727105.1 bacterium | reverse complement strand
TACACCGGTTCCGACACATGGCTTCCCCAGCTTTCGCATGCCCGGAAAGCCTGTCAGCGCACCGACAGGCTCCCCGTATTCTGCCGGAGAAACCACCGTTATCTCTACGCCAAGTTCTCCGCAGACCTTCTTTAATTGTTTTCTCTTTTCACCCCTGATCTGATAAAACAGGATCTTTTTCAAGCTCTCTTCCTCCAATATCTGTGATTCTCTGTACAAAAGTATCGCTCCCTTGCCACAACATTCAATATTCTTTCTTTTGTACAATTTTCGCAGAAATTGAATAAGAAATCAATACTATGATAAGCGTGACAGCTGCCATTCCTGCAATTAATACCGCGATCCGCTGTCCGATCAGCGCATCCAGACATGCATCTACATCCACGCCCATTTCTTCCGCCAGCTTTGATAATGCAAAAACAATCGCCATAAAAACCAGCATCATGGCAAGGGTTGCCATTCTTCCCTTCTCCGCACCAAACCGAAACAGCATCGGAAGCACAAAGGACAAAAGGATCATCCAAAAAAATACCCATGCCAGCTGAAACAACACAGCTTCCGCTGTCGGCGGTGCTTTGTGCAAAAACGCCGTAACCATGCTGATCACCATTCCTGCCATCCATCCGATGAACGTCAGTAGAAAGCCAAGCACATACTTGGACTTTACATACAGCCTTCTGCTCACCGGAAGCGTCAGCAAAAACGGCATGCAGTTTCCGTTATCGTCATAGCCGAAGGAGCTGATCGTCATAAAACCGGCGATGAATGTCAGGTATGTCACTGCGAAATTATCCTCCGAATTCAGGCTCAAAAAAACTGTTATGAGCAATATGATCAAAAAGAAGTTTTTCTGTCCCTTTAACAGTCTGAGATCCTTTTCTAATAATCCAAGCATGATCATTCCCCTCCTATCATAAACAAGATCAGATCGTCGATTCCGCTCTGTTCGATCACAAGCTGCGGATCATTTTCCAGATAAAAATGCTTCTGATTTGTCAGACAGCTATATCCATAGGCTTCCTTCTTTGTCTTCAGCACATATTTTTTATCAAGCGCTTCATATTGCACCGCATCCATTTTCAAAACCGCATAGGAGGCAAGTAATACATCCGTGTCCTCATGCAACACAATGGATCCGTCGTGGATCAGATAAATGTCATCACACAAGCTTTCCAGATCCGTAGCGATATGGGAGCTGATCAGGATCGACCGTTCCTCATCGCCCTCCATATAAGACCTCAGCAGATCCAGCAGTTCTTCACGCATTGCCACATCCAGTCCCAGCGTCGGCTCATCCAGGATCAAAAGCTTTGCCTGGTGGCTCAGTGCAACCAAAACCTTTAGCTTTGCTTTCATACCGGTTGAAAACTCTTTGATCTTTTTATTCAGGGGCAAGCCCTGCCGTTCGCACTGTGCCAGAAAATATCCTTCGTCATAGGACTCGTACATCCGCCTTAACAGCGCATGAACGTCCTTTACCGTCAGATATTCGCTAAACCCGGAATCCGCTAAAACCACACCAAGCTCCTGGCGGTCTTTTTCCGTCAGCTTACTGCTGTCCTTTCCAAAGATCTGTATGCTTCCGCTTTCCGGACGCACCAGATGCAAGGCTGCTTTGAAGGTTGTACTCTTCCCGGCACCGTTTCGTCCCACAAGTCCGGTAATGCACCCCGGCTTCACCTCCATGGTCACATCCAGCCGAAAGCCTCCATAATTTTTTACCACATGATCAATGTTCAGCATCTCTAATCCTCCATGATCAGTTCAAACAGTTCCCGGATCTCTGCGTCAGAAAGTCCGCATCTGCGCCCTTTTTCGATGGCAGTTTCCAGATCCTGTTCTACCTCTTTTTTCTGTTCTTCCTTCAAAAATTGCTGATTGGCCGCCGATACAAACGTGCCTTTTCCGTGTACGGTAACTACAAAGCCCTCTGATTCCAGATTGTCATAAGCTTTTTTTACTGTCAGGGCACTGATCTTCAGTTCCCCGGACAGCGCCCGCACAGAAGGAAGACACGTGTCCGCCGCCAATTCACCGTGTACGATCAACGTCTTGATCTGATCCATGATCTGCTCGTAAATGGGTGTCATGGATGAATGATTGATGATAATATGCATATTAGGTTCCTCCCTCAATTAACAGTGTATAACAGTTTATAACTGTTGTCAACTGTTTTATACTGTTATATTCAAAAAAATTCATACAACACAAATGCCCCGGGAAAACCACTGTGTTCCCGGGGCATCCGTGCTATTCAATTATTTTTTCTACCACATAAACATTCTACGTTTCACCGTTTTCGTTCTGTTATTTTACCTGTTTTCCACAGATACATAATCTCTGTGCTCACCCACATAACGATAAGCAGGACGGATGATCTTTCCTTTGTTTACCAGTTCCTCCAGACGATGTGCACTCCAGCCGGAGATTCGGGCGATCGCGAAGATCGGTGTAAACAGCTCCGTCGGAATACCAAGCATGGTATAGACAAATCCACTGTAAAAATCCACATTTGCACAGATAGGCTTAAACAGATGTCTGCGCTGTGCGATCAGCTTTGCAGAGATGCGTTCCACCGTATCATACAACTCAAACTCACGCTCCATACCCTTTGCCTGGGATAAAAGCTTGGCGTATTTTTTCAGCATGACCTCTCTCGGATCGGAATCCGTGTATACCGCATGTCCCATACCGTAGATCAGACCTGCTCCGTCAAAGGCCTTTTTATCAAGGATCGCTGTCAGATATTCGGTCAGCGAATCCTCGTCTGACGTATTGCAGTTCGCCCGCAGATCCTCAAACATCTGCATGACCTTCAGGTTCGCGCCACCATGTCTGGGTCCCTTTAAGGAAGACATGGAAGCAGCCACTGCAGAATAGGTATCGGTACCGGAGGATGTGACCACATGGTTCGTAAATGTGGAGTTATTACCACCACCGTGCTCCGCATGAAGCACCAATGCCACATCAAGCACCCGGGCTTCCAGATCTGTAAAAGTTCCATCCTTGCGCAGCATGTACAAAATGTTTTCTGCTGTGGACAGGTCCTTTTTCGGAGGACGCACTAACAATGTCTTTTCCAAACGGAAATGACGATACGCATAGTAAGAGTAAACCGCCATGAGCGGCATCTTTGCAATCAGCTGCAAGGACTGGCGCAGCACATTGTCCACCGCAATATTGTCCGGATCAGAATCATAGGAATACAACAGCACAATACACTTCTGCAATGCATTCATCAGGTTTGCAGGCGGCGCTTTCATAATGACATCGCGTACAAATTCACTGGAAAGCTCACGGAGACTGCCAAGGATCCGGATAAAGCTCTCTAATTCTTCCTCCTTTGGCAGCTTGCCAAAGAGCAGCAGATATGTCGCCTCCTCAAACATAAACCGTTTCTTTGCATTGCCTCCGATCAGGTCAACCACATTGACACCCTGAAAATACAACTCTCCATCAATCGGATGCATGACACCATTCTCATCCGGACGCACAGCCAGCACATCGGAGATCTCCGTCAGTCCGGTCAAAACGCCTTTTCCGTTGGAATCACGAAGTCCTCTTTTCACATCATATTTTTGATAAAGTCCCTGATCAATCGCACCGGAAAGCATACAGTTCTTTACCAGCTCATCAAATTGAAGATCCAACTCATCGCCCAGTTCCATCATCTCATGGTAATCCATACTTATCAACTCCCTGTCATATCTTGTGTTTGCATTTTTCAATGCAAAAACTTGCAAAAACCCCGATTGCGAAGTGACATGCATCGTCGCAGTCGGGGTTTATTTTCTCGCATTTTTACCACTTGTGCTATCATACAACAGTTCGCCCTAAAATGCAAGTCTCACATGCAAATTATTCATTTTTATACAAATTCATGTGAATTTAGTGAATATTGACACGAAATGGTCAGCCTGGATGACAGCATGATTCGGACAAATTCTCACGTAATACTTCATCACTTGATAAGCAGGTAGCTGAGGTAAATGCCGTATCCGGTCAGCATCATGATGCCACACGGACGATGCAGCTGCTGTTTTCTCACAACGCCCAGCCACAACAGAACACCTGCTGCCAGCGCGATCAACCCATCAACAATAAACGCCTGCTCAAATGGGATCGGCGCAATGAGTGCTGCAGTTCCGATCACAAACAGGATATTAAATATATTGCTGCCCACAATATTTCCGATGGCAATATCTGCATGGTTCTTTTTTCCTGCCACAAGCGATGTCACCAGCTCCGGAAGACTCGTACCGCAAGCAACGATCGTCAGTCCGATCACACGCTCACTAATACCCGCCATTTCTGCCAGCCCGCAGGCACCGTCTACTGTCAGATCACTGCCAAACACGATCAGTGCACCTCCGATGATCAGAAACAGCAGACATCTCACCACTGACCACCCTTCTTCTCCCGTCTCGTCCTGCTCCTTGTTTCGCAACTGTTCCATACCATCACAGTCCCGCTCAGACCTGTTCTGATCAGATGCCTTATTTCTCTTTGTCAGCCACCAGAGATAGCCAAGATACACAAGGAATAACCCCCAGAGAAGAACACCTTCCACGCGGCTGATACTCATACCACACATACCAAGAAGCAGCAATGCCACTGTCACAAAGAGCATATATGGAATTTCTATAAACAGTGTCGATCGCTGCAGCGGCAGCACTGCGAGAAGCGCCGTCACACCTAGTATCACAAGCACATTAAAAATATTGCTTCCCAGAACATTTCCGACCGCGATACCCGCCGTTCCTTTTAACGCACCCTGAATACTGACCGCTGCCTCCGGCAGGCTGGTTCCCATCGCAACGATCGTCAGACCGATCACAAGCTGTGGGATCCCAAACCGCGCCGCCAGCTTCGATGCACCATCCACAAACCAGTCCGCACCTTTGATCAGACACAGAAAACCTACAATAAGTAATAATACGTTCCACATAAAAAAGCCCTCCTTTTGATCTTTATTTTCAACAGAGGACTTCATCTTTCTATATTAAGAAATTTATAATCAGCACCACCAGCTTAGCTGGTGGTTTGCTCTGTCCCTGTAAGGGACTATTGCCGGCTTGGGCCTCAAAGGCCCCACGAAAATAAGAGCCCCAACC
>JAQYOU010000047.1 GCA_028727105.1 bacterium | reverse complement strand
GTATTGCAGGCACGCTCTCGCTACTTGTCGCTGGCAGTGGTACATAAGTGACCAAAATACGGTCACTAAGTACCAGCCGCTCCAAAGTACACTGCAATACATGGTGCTTCACATTCCCTATCTACGTTATGAATGAGTTTCGCAAACGCCTATACCACTATACAGTCTGCAATCCTTTCCGAATAGCAACGCTTTCCGCTTACAGCATGCCTACCAGGTCAAGGCTCGGCTTTAAGGTCTCTGCACCGGGCTTCCACTTTGCCGGGCATACCTGATCTCCGTGCTCGCGGACAAACTGTGCCGCCTGCAGCTTGCGCAGAAGCTCCTCGGCATTACGTCCGATTCCCATATTATGGATCTCATAAGCCTGGATCACACCGTCCGGATCAACGATAAAGGTTCCGCGAAGAGCCTGTCCATCCGCTTCCACAAGCACGTCAAACTGTTTGGAAAGCTTCCAGGCCGCATCGGAAAGCATCGGATATTTGATCTTTTTGATCGTATCGGAAGCGTCTGCCCATGCCTTGTGCACGAAATGGCTGTCGGTGGATACCGAATAGATTTCGCAGCCTGCCTCTTTAAATTCTTCGTAGTGGTCTGCCAGATCCCCAAGCTCTGTGGGACACACAAATGTAAAATCTGCCGGATAGAAGAAAAAGATCCTCCATTTTCCCGCATCGGTCTGATCGTTCACCTTGATAAACTCCCCATTCTGATATGCATCTACCTCAAAGGGCTCGATTCTTTTTTCGATAAAACTCATATACGCTTCTCCTTTCAACAGATAGTATCCTTTGGTTATTGATATCTATTCCTATTTTCTAACAGAATGCAAAAAAAATCAACCGTTTCCTGCTTCATCTCTTTTATCATTTTCCAAGTTTTGTCTATACCGTTTTTTCCGTTTTCTTGGTATACTCTTAGTAACCGGGAAGTCGGGGAACTTCTCCGGCAGACATGTGCAGGCGGCAGATCAGCGCCTTCACAATGACACGTAGATCAAAGAAACAGGAGGGTTTTTATTATGGCAAAGGACGGATTAGGAATCTCCAATATGAACGGAGCAACTGACGATGAGAGCAAGAGCTGCGGCTTACAGGACATGAACTGCTTAGAGGGTCAGGAGCAGAAAGCTCACAGCATCACCAACATGAACGGTGATACCTCCGCAGATGATAAGAGCTGCGGACTCACCGATATGAACTGCGTACAGTAGAGATGTCATGAAAAAAGGCCGGACAGTCCCTGTGACTTTGCACGTGAGGTGCGGAGCAGGGATGTTCGGCCTTTTATAATGAAACCGCTTTCCTTCCTTTTCAGGAATCTGCAAGCGGTTTTTTCATGCCAACACATATTTTTTCTATCTGCCTCAAGAACTGCCAAACATTACAGCAGCCCCACCGCCAATCACCGGCAGGCTTCCACAATCTCCCGGGCTGCGGAGACGAAATCCACAAGAAATGCTACGGTTTCCTCCGGCACAAGTGCGAGTTCCTCTCTGCGTTCCGCCTCCAGCACCAGCACGGTTTCTTCTTCATCCTTCCAGTAGGCCCGGCTGATCTTACCGGCATCGCAGACAGGGTTTACCAGTTCCCGCAGCTTCTCGACCGGCGTTTCCTTTACGGGAAGCTCCACATCTGCAAAAAGGTAAAAAGGTATTTCCTGTGCATCTACGTCCATAACATACCGCACGACAGCCATGGGAAGCTGTTCCTCCTCGTCAAGGGGCAGCTTCGTCACCGGCAGATCACCGGGCACCACATATAGGTAGGAAATCTTCCCTGCGTTTGAAAGGTACTCCGTCACTGTCTGGAAACGCACCAGCGCTTCACCAAATCCGGTCGGCTCCAAGAAAGCCTGCTCTGCATACAGTGCTTTGAAACAGGTATAGACGATCGTCCGTTGGATCTTCGCACCGTACAGCAGTTTTTCTGCCAAAAGTCTGCCCTGATAAGTAGCGGCCGTGATCGTCAGCACGCGGTACTGTGGATATTTTTCCTGCGCGATTTGAAAGATCTGCTTTACCAGAGAGATCAGCGCTTTTGCATGGGTCTGACTTTGCACATAGGCAGCGTGCAGATGGAGCGCCCCGTCTACCTCCGAGCATACGACGAATGCCACCACCTGATGCTTCTGCACATAGGCCAGTGTCAGTTCCGGGATCACCACACCCGGTGCGAAAGCCCGGTCCAGAATCTTCGGGATCTCATTGCCCAATCTCTCATGGTAGTCTTTGCCGACGAGAAACGGCAGCTCATCAAAGGACTTCATTTTTTTGATGTGTTCCTGCCCGGGATCCGGCAGACCTGCCACATAGCTGTCTGCCAGACTCTCCATCGGGATCGTCATCAGCATGGTTTCCTCAGAGGGCATTCCATAGCCGTTTTGCAGGAAAAACCGTGTCCGCTCCTCAGCTTCTCCCGGCTCTGCATCAGACACCTCGTAAGTCAGCGTGATCCCCCCTGCTTTGCATGCCTGTGCCTGCTGCTGCGCTGCCGTTAATAGCAGGGCACCGATCCCCTGCCTGCGATACTCCTTTTTTACATAAATGGAGGGGATCAGAAATCCCTGCTCCGGATCATTACAAAACAGCACCGCACCACACACCTCTTCCTGCTCCTCCCCGGCATCCTTCACAGCCAGCAGAAGTTCCGCTTCGTCAGATGCCAGCATACCCCGGGCTTCCGGTGCCACCAAAGGGAGCAGTTCCCCATATGATTCTTTTCCTGCCATATTCACAGAAATATGTTCCATTTTTTCATCCTCCGATTTTCTGCCGTTTTACGCTGTCACTTCCTGATTGCTGTTAAAGTAGATGAAGTCAACATTTAGTACAAAGTCGTTCAATTCAAGATAGAAGGTGCCCTGCTCCTTTTGCTCCATAACAGAAGAAAATGGATTGCTATTATATTTGACTTTCTTATATACAGCATTTTCTCCAGGCTTTGTACACTTTACATAGCCGGTATCCCCTGCTCTCCATGGATTGCGCAGTCTCACAAATTTCTTGCCGTCCATCTCCTTAACACCTACAACGGCATAGGCATGTCTGCCAATAATTCCGCTTGACACAGGCTCACCATTTAGTCCCGTTTGGGCTCCACCCGGAAAGCCTACCGTACCGGCACCTACCGGAATATGATTGCGCAATGCAGTTTCTATCGCTTCATACTCCTGGATTGCACGTTCTGTATACCTCCCGGACATCGGATCATACTGAACCTTGAGCGTTCCTCTTTCGATTTTATCTTCTATGTATTGGGGAAGATATTCCCTAAGTTTATTCTCCATCGTCTCCAATGTTTTTTTATCCAATTGATATTGCTTCATTTTTTCCGGAAGATTCTCCACCCAATTCCCAAGCTTGCAGAAATGATTCACAAGATCTGATACAGCTACGCGATTTAACCTGGAGTCATATAGTTTTTTCAATTGTATTCTTGAAAAATTGTTTCCTATACTCTCATCCAAAAACCTGATGAACTCCCTATGTTCATCATTTCCCTGATATAAAGCCAGACATATCCCACTTCCCATGGGCTCGGTCACTCTCCAGGTCTCAGACACATTTCCATGAATATCGTCAAACATATCATCTGTTATGTGATCCTGTCTGGAAATTCCGGTAAAATCCTCTAAAAATTCCGAACTATGTCCTCCCACAATGTTTCTGAAACTGTGATTGTATGTGCGATGATATTCCTCCATATATGTCTTTCGCTTCTTTTCCACCAAATGATCGATCTCCTCATCTGAAAGTTTTGGATCTTTCTGTTTTTTTAGCTTTGTTTTTTCTTTATCCAGAATTTCTTTCAGTTTAGCTTTGCCCCGCATTGACTCTGGTTCCTTAAGCCTCCGGTTGTGCAATCCCGAAGCGGCATATGCCCGTTCGATCATTGATACCCATAACGAATTCGCGGAGTAGTAATCCATTCCCATGAACCGGGGTACCTTTTTATCTACCGTCACATAGACTGGAACTGCCTCCGGCTCCTCCAGATGATCAAGTTTATCAGACAAGTTCGTTATCTCCTGATGCAAGGGACTTTCACTGTCCAGCAGACTGTCAGCCAGCAGCGCATAGCCCTTCTCCAAAGCCATGAGTGCATCATTCGTTTCTTTTTTTTCTTTATTCACTGCATTAACGATCGTTCCGACAAACTCCGTATTTTGCGCCAGCCGTTCCGCCAGCCTGCAAAGTTCCGGCACATTGTCCAGCTGTAAAGCTTTCATTTTATTCATAAACATTGGTACCGGATTCGTTTTCAATTTTTTGTCGTACTCCTTCTGTATACCCGCCAGAAGCTCCTCCTTGCCCGCATTCACCGCCTCTTCTGCTGTTCTCATCTTCCAGTTATAAAAATAAGTTTCTGAACGTTTTTTAACGTCTTCATATATTTTAGATACATACTTTACATCGTCTGTAATGCCCCCACTCATAAAGGTTAGCAGTTTTAAGATCAGGGTCTTCGGTTCCATATTCTGAAAGTCTGATCCCTTTGATTTCTCAAGCATTTCTTTCTCTGTCTCCGGCAATTCTTCCGCATGGTCATATCCCTTCTTGAAAAAACGTACAGTGACATGACCCTTTCCGTCATCCTTCATGCTCTGCTTAATAAAGGACGGATGATCCTTCACAAGAGATACAAGCCCTGACAACAGGTAGCAATCCCCTAAGCCTCTTTGCCATACATCTGAAACTTTCGGTTCATGAGGAAACAGACACTCCTTGGAAGCATCATAGTCGCTGACAAGAGGATCCAGAGTGTTCCCGGTCTCCGCTTTCAGTGTTTTTCCTGCATCTTCAGTGTACCGGATCTTACGGTCCTCCTGCCCTTCCGGCACTTGAAGGGAACCATTGGTAATGGTATCAAAGTACAGCTGATACATATTGATCCGCTCCCGTCCCATCTCGTACGCAGCATCCAGTTTCGATTGTTCCGATTGTTCCAGTTGTTTCGATTGTTCCGCATCCAAATTCGTTTGCGCCGCATCCAGATTCGTTTGTTCCGCATCCCGATTCGTTTGTTCCGGATAGCGCTTCTGGTAATCCCGGATGGCATCGGTCACTTCCCTGAAGGCACTCTGCTGGTCATCATAAGAGGCTTCAGCCCGCACACATTTTACATATTCCCCGATCTTCTTCAAAACCTTATGGAACCCCTTGTGATATGTTTTTCCCATATCTTCTTCCACTTTACGCTGGAGCTCCCGAATAAACGCCTGACTGCGCTCTTCCGAAAAATGATCATTCACCTCTTCCTCCGTGACACCGAAGGCTTTTTCCTTTTTCTTTCCGGTAAACAGTCTCTTTGTCTTTGCCTTGACTCCGGTCACCGGAATCAGGCGCTGCTCCCGGCGCATCTGTTCCTGTCGTTCCCTCTCCTGCTGCGCGATCAGCGCCTTCGGCAACTGATCATGCTGATCTAGTTGGATCTGTTGCTGTTGTACCGCTTGCGATTCTCTTACTTGCTGAATATTGTTACTTCCTACTCCCATCAAAAACCTCCTCATATCAATGTTGTGGCAAATCACCCAGAAACATCACATACTCACTTTTTACATTCATTATATACTGAAAGTATCGACAAAAGATAGGATTTTTTCAAAAAATGAACCGCTTGCTTTTCCTTTCAGGAACGTGCAAGCGGCTTTCTCCTAATATATACATTTCTTGTCCGATCTGCCGGCACAACCATCAGCAGACGGACTTTTTCTTTCTTATAGCATCCCCCACAGCCAGTAGATCAGCCCCAGCAGCCAGCTGGTAAAAATACCGTACAAAATAACCGGTCCGCAGATCGTGAATATCTTCGCCCCGCAGCCAAATACATTTCCCTCGCTGCTGCGGAATTCAATGGCGGGGGCTGCCACGCTGTTGGCAAAGCCTGTGATAGGCACCAGTGCACCTGCGCCGCCCCATTTTGCAAATGTGGGATAAATGTTAAGTCCGGTCAAAAGGACGCTGAGAAGGACCAGGATCAGCGTGCACCACATGGGTGCCATCTCCTCGTTCGCCCCCATCGCCTTTGCGGCGTTTAGGAGCCCCTGCCCGATGCAGCAGATCACGCCGCCCACCACAAAGGCTTTCGCCATATTGCCCCACAGGCTGTAGGTGGGCGTTACCTGCTTGACATATTCATTGTATTCCTGCTGCTGCCTTTTTTTCTCCGGCGGCAGCGTATCATTTTTCATCATAGTCTGCGTCTCCCTGTCACGGAAATACCGCCCTTTGGATCATAAAACAACGATATTTCCTGTTTTTCTCGTTATCTGATGATATTGTGCCGGATTTTTGCCAGCATTATACCTGCCTTACTAAACTTTTTCATTTTTCTTCCGATACATATTACATCCGGATAACAAAAAAATAAGGATGAACCAGGGACGGTAAACAGATTTCGAAAAAGGAGATTTCGAGATCTATTTATGGTTCTTTTATTTTGCTTTGTAGGGAAACAATCAGAATAAACAGGTATCCTTCCAAGGGAGTGATAGTTTGATTATTCAATCCAGTAATATCAGCATGTCGGGGAGACGTACATTTTCTTCCCGGTCAGCATCCTCGCAGTCTCTGGTGACCTGGGGAAAAAAATCTTTATCGTTAACAACCGACACTTCGTCCGCGCAGTCAGAGCACGCCATCTACGGCGGCAAGCGGGATGGAAACAGTTTTTCAGATGATCTGCTCGACCGCTTCAAGTCCGGGCAGAAGGTCAACGGAATCCATCGTACCGGACGCGCAAACAGTCTGCAAAATCTCGTAAAAATACGGGAACAGACGTTAAATTACTTATTGAATCTTTTATTGGGAAAGGATACGCGCACGGGAAGTTCTTCCCTGTCTGATCTGTATGGGACAGATCAGACCTCCGGCGGACAGTATTCCGCGGAATTTTATTATGAGGAGAACGAGACGACATCCTTTTCTACAGACGGTGTCGTAAAGACTTCAGATGGTCGTGAGATCAGCTTCAACGTAGAGCTGACCATGAGCCGTTCCTTTACACAATACACCTCCCAGACCATCGACTTTGGATCCCCGCGTTTCATGGATCCCCTTGTCATCAATCTGGATGCGCCTGCTGCCGATGTAAAGGATCAGAAGTTTTTGTTTGATCTGGATGCGGACGGCCACGAAGAAGCCATCTCCCGTCTCGGCCCCGGAAGCGGATTTCTAGCGCTGGACAAGAACAAAGACGGCAGGATTAACGATGGAAGTGAATTGTTTGGTGCATTAAACGGGAATGGTTTTGCCGATCTGGCAAAATATGATAACGATGGAAACGGGTGGATCGATGAAGCAGACGAGATCTTTGACAGGCTGCTCATCTGGAGTAAAGATGCGAACGGAAACGACAAGCTCGTAGGACTTGGAAAAGCAGGTGTCGGTGCCATCTGTCTTGGTGCACAGGACACGCAGTTTTCCATGAACAACGCCTATAATGAAGCCAATGCCATGGTGCGACAAACCGGCATGTTTTTATACGAAAACGGCGGGGTCGGAACCATTCAGCAATTAGACCTGGCGACGTAGTAATCTGCGTTCGGCACGCGCTTAAGGAATCCTCCCACTTCGTGGGTTCCTCCTTTAGCTATGCTCTATATGAATCTCTCCCACATGCGCTGCTCATGCAGGCCCATCTGCAAGAGCTCTGCCATCTGCTCATCATAGCGATCAGGATCCGGATGGTAGTATTTCAGCATGTGGGCGAGATGCTTTTCATGGCCGTCAGCAGGCGTAAAATCATCGAGCCACCCGTGTACGAGATCGTGCAGCGCTTCCGGCTGAATATCCTCCGGGATCTCGCGATTCATGAGCTTTGCCAGAAGTCCGGCGGCGTAGTATAATTCATAATTTCCGGTCATGATCGATGCCTCTAAGTTGCATTTGATCACGACACTTTGTCTGGTTAATTCCACATGCATAAAAATATCCCCCTGTGCTTTGACTGAGATGGCAACGTAGGTCACAAAGCCCTGATGCCTGTACGATTACTACAGAGTAGTATAGCACGGGGGAATTTTTATTTCAAAAGATTTCGGTTAAGTCTATAATCCACGAATAATATTTAAATAATCTTGCCGTTGATCCACAACTGCATATACAACAACGGTCTTTTTTTCTTCATCAATTTTATAAAACACCAAATCTTTTTCCAAAATAAGCACTTTATATCCTTGGCGTTTAAGGACAAGATATCTTGGATCCGTTCCTATATACGGATCATCCCCCAGTTCAAGAATTCTCTTCTCTATTTCATCAAGTTTCTCCAAAGCAACACAGTTTCCAAAATTCTGTGCGACATATAAGATGATCTTCCTGATACCCGCATCCGCAGTATCAGTACGTATAACTTTATACTTCATGATCAACCCTCCTGAAGCATTTTTCGTAAATCGTTAAATGTCTCATTGATCGGAGCAACACGATTGTTTTTTACATCATCTTCTGCCTCAGCCAGTATTTCTAATAACTCTATACGTGCTTTCATGTTTTTATATTCCTCATACGAAAGAGTTACTGTGTCACCTCTGCCATTTACTGTAATAATTACTGCTTCTTTATTTTCCTTACACTGCTTTGAAATATCATTATAATGATTTCGTAAATCGGCTGATGGTCTTATTGATTCCTGTAATGCTAACATATCAATCTACCTCCCATTCCATATCATATGCAAATTATATCATAATACGCCTATACATACAACGTTTTCAAACAAAATGCCTTCACCCACTATTCCGATTACAATTCACAGGCCAAAACAAGCCAACGCCTATGGCTCCAGACCATGAAAAAAATACCAGAAGGCACCGCTCAGCTTGCCAAGTGCCATCATGATCATGTAAAACGGCATACCGCTTTTCACATTCAGCCTTCGGAATAAAACCGGAAAAATACTTAAGACCTCTGCCAACGCCGCGGATACGCAGCCCACAAACATGCCTGCGCAAAGTCCCCATAAAATGACAAACCAGTAGCCCACAGGCAATGTCAGTTCCGGATATTCAGAGAAGATACCACCGCAGATGATGCCGAGAATGATCATCCATTCGTAAAATTTCAACAGACGGACCGTGTGACTGCTGCCAATCATCCGCGGATAGATGCCAATTTTGAGAAGAAATGCCAGAACTCCTGCGGAGGTCGCGGAACCGGCAGTGATTCCAAACAGAAGCCATGCCAGCCATCTCAACAACGCCATTTCGCTCATTCCTGCTCCTTCTTCCGGATGCGCTCAATCGTGTCCTCTACATCCTGTTCATATTTGCCCACTTCCACCTGCAGCGGCGTGGGATCCTTTTCCTTCTTTTTCAGACTGATATGATTAAAAAAGATCAGAATTCCCAGCGCCAGGCCAATGGAATATCCGATCTCCAGCCCTCCGATCTGCTCCGGTGCATATCCGATGACCTGTGTATAGATCTGGGCAAACAGATCCACGATACCGATATCATTGTGAAATGCCATGATGGAAAATCCCGATCCGAAAAAGATCACGATACCGATGAGCGCACTCTTGAAATATTTACACAAAGCAGACCATCCCCTGAAACAATTCCGTATCTTTCCCATTCCAATGCGATCGTCCATCAGCGTCAGCAGCTTTGACCAGCTCCACGCCGTTTTGCAGCTGCTCTCCGGAACGCACATCCATGATATAGTTCACACCGCACCAGACGGCTGCCGCGATCGCCAATACTAAAAAACACCGATAAATGAATTTTGCCATATACATCACACTCCTTTTTACAGGAGCATGTGCATATGGCAAAAATTTATTCATTATTTGTAACTATTCAGACCCCATCTCGATTCCGCTAAAGCTCCATCTCGATGTGGCTTCTCGCCAAAGAAATCTCCACACATATAGTCGTTTATGCAAGCATAACTCCTATATGATGTGTCGATTGCCTTGGCTCTGAATAGTTACACATTTTTCAAAGCAGCCATTAATGCTCTGGTGATGGCACTTCCCACAACAAAACATAAAAGTGCTTCAACCAATCCGTTCACTCCCACGAATGCCAGCACGAACAGCAGCGGATTTGCTGCGCCAAGTGCAGACACGATGCCCTGAATATATTCCGTATTGTAGAAAAATACAACAATACAAGTCATAAAAAACAGGGTGTTCATAAACGGACAGCATAAATTAGCAACGACCGTATTTAATGACTTATTTTTGGAAACCTTTTTCATTCCCTTATAAATGAGACCTGTCAAAAAGCCCATCAACGTACGTGTGACCACGCATGTGATAAAAGTTTTCACCGGGCTAATGGAAAGAAGCATGGCACCAAAGGGACTCATACCAAAGCACTGAATAAAGCTGGTAATACCAAACACAGCGCCAAGGATCATTCCTCCCACCGGTCCTAAGATCACCGCTCCGACTGCTACCGGAATAACGATCAGCGTGATCTCAAGGCCTCCGGTACGAATATAGCCAAGCGGCGTAAATGCCAGGATCAATACGATCGCAGTAAGCATTGCGATCTGGACCATCCAGGTCGTCTTTGTTTTTCTATCGTTCATGGCAAGTCTTATTTTGCAGCTGCGTTAGCCTTAATAGCCTCGGTCAGAGCGGGAACGATCTTGTTCAGATCTCCTACCACACCGTAATCAGCTACATCAAAGATCGGAGCATCTGCATCCTTGTTGATAGCAACGATGATATCAGACTCTTCCATACCTGCAACGTGCTGGATCGCACCTGAGATACCGATTGCAAAGTATACGTTCGGACGAACGGTCTTTCCGGTCTGTCCTACCTGATAATCCTGTGCTAACCAGCCATTCTCAACAACGGCACGTGAGCAACTGACCATTCCGCCAAGGGCATCAGCCAGATCCTGTAACATCTTGAAGTTCTCTGCGCTTCCAACTCCACGTCCGCCGGATACAAGGATCTTAGCGTCCATGATGTTCTGAACCTGTCCAACTGCCTTAACGATCTCCTGGATCTCAACATATCTGTCGTTGGGAGTAAAACCGGGATTGTACTCGATGATCTCTGCCTTTGCGCCGGGGATCGGATCGATCTTCTGCATAACACCGGGACGAACGGTAGCCATCTGAGGACGGTTGTCCGGACATGCAATGGTAGCGATGGTGTTTCCGCCGAATGCAGGACGGGTCATCAGTAACTGGTTGTGCTTCTGCTCATCCTCTTTTCCGGGAACAGCAACCAGCGGGAAATCACCGATCTCAAGAACGGTACAGTCTGCGGTCAGACCGGTTGCAACTCTTGCAGATACGGTAGGTCCAAGGTCACGTCCGATAGCGGTTGCGCCAACTAACATGATCTCAGGCTTGTACTCATTGATGACAGATGCCAGTGCATGTGCATAAGGCTCTGTACGGTAGGTCTCCAGCTCGGGATCGTCTACTACGATCACCTTGTCTGCGCCATACTCAGCCAGCTTATCGCATAATCCCTTAACGTTAGATCCAAGAAGGACTGCAGTAACGTCGGTTCCTAAATCTGCTGCCAGCTCTTTTCCTTTTCCGAGCAGCTCATAAGCGATGGAGCTGATCTCGTTGTCTACCTGCTGTGCGTAGATAAATACGCCCTTATATTCTTCTAAACCCATTTTACTTTCACCACCTTTATTAGATAACGTGTTTCTCGGTTAATTTGCTCATGATATAGTTCACTGACTCTGTAGGATCCAATGCAACCTTCTCGCCGGCACCCTTACGAACCTTGTCGGAAGCCTTTGCGATCTTGGTAGGAGATCCCTTCAGACCGATGTTGGAATCATCCACATCCTTTAAGTCTGCTCTGCCCCAAACAGTAACCTCTTTTTCATCATAAGCATCAAAGATTCCGCCGGGAGTCATGTATCTGGGAGTGTTCAGCTCTGATAACGCAGTGATCAGGCAGGGCATCTTAGCCTTTAACATATGATATCTGTCCTCATACTGACGCTTTACGATCACGCTGTCACCGTCGATCTTGATATCCTCTGCATAAGAGATCACAGGAAGGCCTAAATGCTCAGCGATCTGAGGACCAACCTGAGCGGTATCACCGTCGATAGCCTGACGTCCGGTAATGATCAGATCGTAATCAATGTTGCGAAGTGCGCCTGCGATGGTAGTAGAAGTAGCCCATGTATCAGCTCCGCCTAATACTCTGTCGGTTACAAGGATCGCCTTGTCAGCGCCCATTGCCAGTGCCTCACGAAGTACATCGTCAGCCTTGGGAAGACCCATGGTAACTACCGTAACCTCTGCACCGTTCTGCTCTTTGATTCTAAGTGCTGCCTCTAATCCGGCTTTGTCGTCCGGATTCATGATTGCAAGCATAGCTGCTCTATCAAGTGTTCCGTCAGGGTTAAACTTAACGCCGCCCTTGGTATCGGGAACCTGTTTAATACATACTACGATTTTCATGTATTTTTTTCTCCTTTTAATATTTTTTGCGCGGATCGACTCGAAAATACTTCGTATTTTTTCGTGCGCGTTGCGCCCTCAAATGCCTGTCGCCTCTGTCTGATTGATACCAGTATCATCAGCCAGATCCGTCAGCATTCTCGATCCGCTGAGATCGCGACTACTTCAGCAGTGCGCCGGAAATGACCATACGCTGAACTTCTGAAGTTCCCTCGTAGATCTCGGTGATCTTTGCATCACGCATCATACGCTCTACGTCGTACTCTCTGATATATCCGTATCCACCGAATAACTGTACACACTCAGTCGTTACAGCCATTGCAGTCTCAGCAGCGAATAATTTAGCCTTAGCAGCCTCTACAGAATAAACCTTCTGGGTAGCCTTAGCCATTGCAGCTCTGTAAACAAGGAATTTTGCAGCATCAATTCTTGCAGCCATATCAGCCAGCTTGAACTGTGTATTCTGCTGTGCAGCGATGGCACGGCCAAACTGCTTTCTCTCCTTGGTGTACTCGATCGTGCGCTCTAATGCGCCCTCTGCGATACCAAGTGCCTGTGCAGCAATACCGATACGTCCGCCGTCTAATGTATGCATTGCGATCGGGAAGCCCTTTCCTTCGGGTCCGAGTAATGCATCCTTCGGGATTCTGCAATCCTCGAAGATCAACTCGTAGGTAGAAGATCCGCGGATACCCATCTTCTTCTCTTTAGTTCCGAAGGAGAATCCCGGAGCGCCCTTCTCAACGATGAATGCAGAGAAGTTTTTCTTCTTACGGCCTCTCTTGTCCTCGGTGATGCTGGTGATCGCGATCACGATGTAAACGTCAGCAACCTTACCGTTTGTGATAAAGCACTTAGAACCGTTTAATACCCACTCATCGCCATCTAAAACAGCCTTTGTCTGTGCACCCTGTGCATCAGTACCTGCACCGGGCTCGGTTAATGCGAAAGCACCCAGCTTCTTTCCGGTAGCAAGATCCGGAACAAACTTCTGCTTCTGCTCTTCGGTACCATAGGTCATGATCGGATCGATACACAGTGAAGTATGTGCAGATACGATAACGCCTGTAGTTCCGCAAACCTTAGATAACTCCTCCACGCACATTACATATGTAAGGGGATCACATCCCTGTCCGCCGTACTCCTTGGGAACGGGAATGCC
>JAQYOU010000046.1 GCA_028727105.1 bacterium | reverse complement strand
TAGTATAATAAACGGTTCGTTGGTCAAGCGGTTAAGACGCCGCCCTCTCACGGCGGAAACACGGGTTCGATTCCCGTACGGACTGCTAAAGGATTTCCTGAAAAGGAAGTCCTTTTTTCTTTTCAACTTTGCACGTAAGGTGCAGAGCAGGTGAAATAGCATATTCAAAGAGAAGCATGTACATCTGCGACTTTGCACGTACGGTGTGGAGCAGGTGTACATGCTTCTCATATATAAATAAAAAAAATAGTTGACATTTAACGCACCGTCTGATAGTATAATAAACGGTTCGTTGGTCAAGCGGTTAAGACGCCGCCCTCTCACGGCGGAAACACGGGTTCGATTCCCGTACGGACTGCTAAAGGATTTCTCAAAAGAGAAGTCCTTTTTTTGTCTTAGACAGGAGGAGATAGTTATGGGAAAGCAACTGATCTACGCCGTAAAAGTCGGCAGAAAAACGGGAATTTTTAAGGACTGGCTGAAATGCTTTGAGCAGACAAATAAATATTCCGGTGCCCAGTATCACAGTTTTAAATATATGGAGGAACTGGAAGAAGAGGATGAAAACGTAGAGAACAGCCTGCGCTATGCCATGAGACAGGCTGAGAAGTATTTATCAGGGCTCATTTATTATGGCGTCCACACAGATTATTTGGATGACGAGAGCTGGCAGGTGGACGGATACCTACCTTTTGGAGAAGATGAAAGTGCACCGGAAGAGGATGAACATGCGAATGATCCGATGCCACCGGAGGCATACAGGGACTTTGAACAGACACATTCAGACGATGAACTGCCGTTTGCGGAAGATGATGATGCGTTTGTACCTGTGAAAATGCCGGAGGATACGGGGGTAGACGATGATGTAAAAAATTTGTTGAACCGCGTGCGTGAGAGCTGTCCCATGGACGAGGCAGAGACTGTCAGACTATATAACGACCTTCAAATGGAATTTGACGGTCTGTATAATAGCGGTTGGCTGAATCTGCTGCTGAAAGTCATTGGAGAGGATAAGCCTATCATAGCAAATGGAAATTATTGCGGACGGTATTCATGCTACGCATTATATACTGCAATTCTCTACTTTGTCCTCGCACCCAATGTGATTCTGGATCATTACAAGTTGATGTATCTTGTGAATGAGCAGGGGGCAAGTGTCTGGGTTACAGAGATGAGCAGGCGCTGGCAGCGTTCAGAAGAATACAGATGGTTAAATCGCTGCTTTCAAAAGAATGATTTTCGGGCTGAATATCTCCCTGAACTGCGATTCCGCTGTATGGCAATGGGAAGACAGTTTATCGATACAGAGTGTCTGGTTAATAAGCCGGTAGCTTATCTGGAATTAAAAAAGTATATTCAGGAAGGAAAACGAACGCTCATTGATATCTATCAGGAACTGACTCAGAATCCGATCTATCGGTCGGAGTTGTCAAAGCTCACATTGTCATTTCCGAATCCGGATCTGGAAAGGATCGTTGAGATCAAGGAGCCGGAAGCTTCCATGCAACAGTTGGTGATGCAGACAAATGCTATCAGTGTTGCTTTGAAAAGTGAGATCATTGGTCAGGATGCTGCGATTGAGAAACTGGAAAAGTCGTATTTTCATACAGAAAAAGCAGTGCGGCAGCAAAAAAAGCGCAAGCGGCCAAGAAATGTATTCTTTTTTGCCGGACCTCCCGGAGTGGGAAAGACCTTTATGGCAGAGCTTTTTGCAAAGGCAGTGGGCGTTCCGTATCGGCGTTATGATATGACAGGCTATTCTTCCGTCAATGGGTCAGATGAATTGGCTGGTATTTCGTCTTTTTATAAGAATTCCAAGGCTGGTGTTCTGACAAGCTATGTCAATGAGAATCCGCAGAGTGTATTGTTGTTTGATGAGATTGAAAAAGCACACAGTTCGGTGATCCAGCTCTTTTTGCAGATTTTGGATGAGGGAGTCTGCTTTGACCGGTTTTATGACCGCAATGTTGATTTCTCAAATACGATCCTTATTTTTACATCCAATGCCGGACGACAGCTTTATAGCGAAGCTGTAAATGAGGATCTTACCTCTCTGCCGGATCAGGTTGTGATCAATGCGCTGGAAAAAGATGTGAATCCGGAGACAAAAATACCGTATTTCCCGACTGAGCTTTTGTCCAGAATGTCTTCTCATACGGTCATCATGATGAACCATCTGGGAGCCGCAGCTATTCGTAAGATTGTGATGAAAGAGATCCGTCATCAGCTGACGGATGATATGTTGCAATACGGCTATGATCTGAAAGAAGGAAAAGAATTTCTGACGGAGCTGATCCTGTACTCCATGGGAGGAAACGCAGATGCCAGAAATGCTTCGATTGTTGCCGGAAAGATCATTGATAAAGAATTGTATGAATTTCTGTCACTGGTAGAGGAAAAACTCGGATTGGACAGGAAGGGTGATATCAGACAGATTGATTGGAAATTTGATCTGTCCAATGCGACCGATGAGATCAGAGGATTTTTCTACGGAGAGCGGGATTGCGTGATCCCGTTATTTGGAGAAGCTGGCGTTTCTGTCGAACAGAAATTGAAAGATAACCATGTGGTCGTGAAGGAAACACGGGATATCAACGAGTTTATGGATATGATCCATAAAGAAAATGTGCTGTTTGCAGTGATTGATTATGCATATGGCTACAGTGGTAAAAAGGCCAGTTTACACATTGAAAATGAGGATACACTAGGCAAAAAAGTATTTGATATGCTGCATAAGGAAGATCAGACAATTCCTGTTTTCGTTTTAAGTGGAGATACTGTGTTTGAGTATACACTCAGAGAAATGGATGATCTGACGCGCAATGGAGTAGCTGGTTTCATCGACCGGGATTCCTGCAGCGAACAATTAACACAGCGATATGAGGATGTCTGCTGCCAGAAAGCCATGGAGACATTAACGTTACGCCATCAGGTATTGACCTATGATGTCAAAAAAGAATTGAATCAGGAGATGCATTCCGGCTGTATCATCTTTCACGATCTGAAACTGGAAATGGCTGTAGAAACAGAAGATCGATCTACGCTGATATCAAACGATCTGCGCCCGCAAAAGAAATGGGAGGATATTTATGTATCAGATGATGTAAAAGATGAACTGACCTTTTTCGTCCACTATCTGCAGAATCCAAAAGAGTATGTGAGAAAAGGCGTTCGTCCGCCCAAAGGTGTCCTTATGTACGGCCCTCCTGGAACAGGAAAGACCTCGCTTGCGAAGGTGGTTGCCACGGAGTCTGATGTAAATTTTCTCTCTGTCAGTGCGGATGAGCTGATCAATGGAGGGGCAGATAAGGTGCATCAGCTGTTCCGGGTTGCACGAAAATATGCGCCGGCAGTGTTCTTTATTGATGAGATCGATGCCATCGGAGTAAACAGGAATGTGACAGGAGCCAATGCAGTTCTGAATGCCCTGCTGACGGAGATGGATGGATTTAAAAAAGTGGATGACAAGCCGGTGTTCATCATGGCTGCAACCAATCTTGGCGGAAGGATCGATCCGGCATTAGTGCGTCGTTTTGACCGTTCATTCTGCGTGAATTATCCGGACAAAAAAGGCCGAAGATGGATCCTGAACCGTCTGATCAGTGCACACAGCAATATGTTTGCACTTACGGAACAGGAAATTGAAAGTATTCTTGACCGGTCAGAAGGAATGAGTCCTGCCGCACTTGAAAACATAGTGGAGGCGGCACTTCGTGAGGGAATTCGTTCCGATGAGCTGATCGATGACAAGATGTTTGATGATATCTTTGAAAAGTCCAAGATGGGAGAAGAAAGAGAAATTCCTGCGGAATATGAACTGAAGAACACTGCATACCATGAAGCAGGTCATGCGTTGATACTGCTGCATAACGGTAGACGGCCGAAATATATGAGTATTGTTGCGAGAGGCACATTTGGCGGATACGTGAAGAACGATAATACCTATGTTACTCCCTCAAAAGAATTCTACTTGCAGACGATCTGCATGTGTTTGGGCGGAAGAGCTGCGGAATTGGAATTTGGATACGGTCTGACAGCAGGGGCATCCAGTGACATTGAACAAGCCACACAGATCGCTAAAAATATGGTGTGCCGGTTTGGAATGTATGAAGATGAGATTGGACTTGCTTCCATTAGTGAAGAAGAATTATTGTACCATGATGCAGCAAAACGGCTGATCAACCGGATATTGTCTGAGCAGCTTGCACAGGCACGATCAATCATTGCAGAGCATCGCGATGCAATGGAGCGGCTGGTTGCTGCTGTAATGGACAGCGGAAAGAAGTATCTGACGGAGAAAGAGATTTTTGAGGCTTACACGGGAGAAGAACTGTCAGAGGAGTAAACCGTGAAAGTCGTTGACTTTATGCGATTCAGAAAATGCAGACTGGGCAGAAGAATTGCGGGAATTGATCAAAAAACAGAAATATGAGGTAAAAAAATGCTTGACATATTAGAACCGTTTTGATAAGATAATAAACGGTTCGTTGGTCAAGCGGTTAAGACGCCGCCCTCTCACGGCGGAAACACGGGTTCGATTCCCGTACGGACTGTTAAAGGATTTCCCAATTGGGAAGTCCTTTTTGCATTTTATAAGGAATATTTATACACAAGCATCTTGCGTTGGTATTTTTTTGGAATATAATAAAAAAGGGGTAAAAAAAGTGAGTGCATTCGTAATACCATATAATGCTAACAAAAGAAAATGGACCCGTTTTCGCAGAGAGGTCAGAAATCAGAAAGTACTTTTTCTGGAGCGCGGTGGAACCGCATATGAGGTTGCAGAGCAGTCTGGTTTTATGGCTGCATTGGATTTTTATCAGTTGCACGGATTATATGATAATGATGAGGCGCTTCATTCGTATGTGAGGAACAAATGGATACTTGCTGTGGAAGTGTATGTGTATCAGCCGGAAAACAAGGCCTATGATCGCATGTTTCTGTACACAGACAGTGCAGATGATGAACAGGAGCTTTTAGATGTCGGCGAGATACAAATGGGGCGTTTGCTGCTGGAACAGGATGCGTTTCAGAAACTACAGGAGAATGGTTTTCGTGTGGTGACCGGTAAACAAAGAACTGCATGGTCCACGGACTGCTGTTTTTCAGGAAACGGGTATAACCGGGTACTTCTTGCAGAAACAGGATACCATGAAAAGGTATTCATTCAGCCAGACTGGAGTGCGGTGGAAGCATGCCTGGCAGTCCTCGATACAGAAGAAGCTATCAGGACACGCATCGATCCGGCATTTTCCATTGAGCGTATTGATTATGAGGACTCAGAGGTGATGGCGGAAATGCATCCGGGAAATACCGGTGTCTTCCTGTGTGAAAATAATCTTCGACTGGAGAGTTTTCCCGAGTGTTATTGGCGGCTTGCTTACCAGACAGCCTATCTGAAGCATTACTACGCAGATATCAAAGAAACGGATACACAGGTATGTGAGGACAGGGAAGAGAAATTAATTTTGGGAATTGATCTTGACTCGGAGGCGTCCTATGGAGCATATGTGGGACCCAAACAGGATCTTACATATGTATTAAATGGGAAACTGGGCTGCGATCAGTTTCCGACAGCCTATTTTTGTACTTATGAAGGGTATGGAGATGTGCTGAATGCGGGAGTTGCAATTTCAAGTATGGGACTGACCATTCAACGAATGATGAATGAAGTGCAATGGGGCTATGGCGGCAGAACAATAGACCATACCGTGATCGCATTACCGCCATATCTGCCGAACTGCACAGAAGTAGAAAAAGCAATGAATGATCGGAAGGCAGTGAACCAAAAAGAGTGTGCGTTTGACATTCAGGTTTATCAGGAAATGGGTGCGGAAGGTTTCGGTGGGAAGGATATGATAATAAAGGCGGCAGAACTCGCGGGTGTATATCCTGTGACACTGCTTCGGCAATCGGAGGCAATCTGTTATGCCTATGAACATGTATATGGTGTTGAGACATTTGAAGAGGGCGCACCTGTTCTGGTCTATGACTGGAATCAGACATGGTTTTCTGCCACAGTCTTAAAGAAAACAAAGGAGCGTTTTTCGGTGTGTGCAGAGGAATTCATGGCCAGTGGAGATGCACAGCTGAACCGGATGCTCATAGAAGATGCCAAAAGAGTGTTATGCAATGATGGAAAGCTGGCAGCATGCAGCGTTTCACCGGATGATGAGCGATGGAAAAAAGACTGGGATGATTTTGAAAGACAGATTGACCGGATCAAAAATCAGCTTGCCAGATGTGGAAAAGCAATCTTGATCTTTGATCTGAAATGGCTGAAAAAAACAGAGGAATATCCGTGGGAACGCTTTGAACCGACATTTGCTTCCTATTATGAAAAAACACAGGAATTGGTGAAAAAAGTAATGGCAGATGCAGGAGTTGACCGAGGCGGATTTTCACATGTGATGCTCGCGGGAGACTGGAGCAAATACCCCTATGTATGGGAGCATTTGGAACAGCTCACCGGAAAAAAGGTGTGTCAGATGAAGGATCCTCTTCTGGTTGCGGCATTTGGCGCAGTAAACAGTGTGAGGCGCTGACTTGACGGAGGAGGTGAAGAAACATGCGAGTTCTGAATTTAGAGGATGATGTGACAAAACACAACAATATCTGCAAGGTGCTGAAAAGATACGGATTTATCCGGATTGACTGGGCAAAGAATCTGGAAGATGGAATGGAACTGATAAAAAATTCAATGGATTGTTCAGATCCATATGCATTGTTTGTTACAGATATGTATTATCCTCTTGTGAGGGGTGGTAAGGAGGAAAAAGCGGGGGAACTATTTATTGCCAGCATAAAAGAACTGAATATTGATACGCCCATCATCGTGTGTTCTTCTGTTAGATACCGAATTCCGGATATTTTAGGAACAGTGTATTATTCAGAAAAAATAGACTGGGAAAACGAACTGAGGGGATTAATTAAAAAAATAGCCCTTGCAATTCCAAAACATAAGTGCTACACTAACTATAGTTGAATATTGTACTAGATATGAGAGTGGGTCAAAAAACCCACTCTTATTTGTTGGTATGCCAAATTTTTGCATCGGAACCGTGTAGGTGCCGGACAATAGAGAAGGAAGGTGAAACAATGTCAAAACGACAGGACTACGAAGCACAGACAGAAAAACTGATCCTGCCGATCCTGGAAAAGTACGGCTTTGAGCTGTATGACATCGAGTATGTGAAGGAAGGCAGTACAAATTATCTTCGGGCATACATTGATAAGCCGGGCGGGATCGCGGTAAATGACTGCGAAGCGGTTGCAAGAGAGATGAATCCTATCCTGGATGAGAAGGATTACATTTCGGAATCTTATGTGTTTGAAGTAAGCTCTCCGGGGCTGGGACGACCGCTGAAAAAAGATAAGCATTTGGAAAAGAGCATCGGGGAAGAGGTTGAGATCCGGACCTTCCGCCCCATCAATCATGAAAAGCAGTTTACGGGAATCTTAAAAGCCTTCGATGCTGAAAATATTGTTATCGTGGATGAAGATGAAACAGAACTTACTTTTGCCAGAACAGATATTGCCTTGATTCGGCTGGCATTTGATTTTTAGGAGGAAAAGGGAAAAATGAAGAATGAATTATTAGAGGCACTTACGATTTTAGAGCAGGAGAAGAACATCAGTAAGGATACACTGATCGAAGCAATTGAGAATTCGCTTGTGACAGCCTGCAAAAACCATTTTGGCAAGTCGGACAATGTAAAGGTTGACATGGATCCGGAAACCTGTGAATACCATGTTTATCAGGCAAAGACGGTTGTGGAAGAGGTTACGGATCCGGTGATGGAAGTAAGCCTTGCAAAGGCAAAGATGATCGATTCCAAATACGAGATCGGTGATACGATCAATTTTGAGATCAAATCACAGGAATTCGGACGTATCGCTACACAGAATGCAAAGAATGTGATCCTGCAGAAGATCCGCGAGGAAGAGCGCAAGGTGTTATTCAGTGAGTATTACAGCAAAGAGAAGGATATCGTGACCGGTATCGTACAGCGTTATATCGGAAGAAATGTCAGCATCAATCTTGGAAAGGTCGATGCGATCCTGACAGAGAACGAGCAGGTACGTGGAGAGGTGTTCCAGCCCACAGAGCGTATCAAGCTTTATATCTTAGAAGTAAAATCAACGCCGAAGGGACCGAAGATCCTTGTTTCCAGAACACATCCGGAGCTGGTAAAGCGTCTGTTCGAGTCTGAAGTGACAGAGGTAAAGGACGGAATCGTTGAGATCAAGGCGATTGCCCGCGAGGCCGGAAGCAGAACAAAGATCGCTGTTAACTCTAATGATCCCGATGTCGATGCAGTCGGTGCATGTGTTGGTATGAACGGTGCCAGAGTAAATGCCATCGTGAACGAACTGCGCGGTGAGAAGATCGATATCATTAACTGGAATGAAAATCCTGCCATGCTGATAGAGAATGCATTAAGCCCTGCAAAGGTTATTTCCGTTATTGCGGATGCAGAGGAAAAAAGTGCAAAGGTGGTTGTTCCGGATTACCAGCTGTCACTTGCGATCGGTAAGGAAGGCCAGAATGCACGTCTTGCAGCGCGCCTGACCGGATTCAAGATCGATATCAAGTCTGAGACCCAGGCACGTGAGGCCGGAGACTTCATGGATTATGAAAATGACTATGAGGATGAGGAGTACTACGAGGACGAAGAGTACTACGAGGACGAAGAGTATTACGAGGATGGTGAATACTACGAGGACGGTGAGTACGCTGAGGGTGAGTATACCGAGGACGGCACCTATGAGGATGGCGAGTACGCTGAGGAAGCGTATGCCGAGGGCGAATATGCAGAAGGTGAGTATTCTGATGAGTACGCCGACGAAAAATAAAAAGATTCCTATGAGACAGTGTGTTGGCTGTGGACAGATGAATGAAAAACGTTTGATGTATCGTGTGATCCGTACACAGGAGGGAACATTTTCTCTTGATAAGACCGGTCGAAAAAATGGTCGCGGAGCTTATATCTGTCCGAATGAGGAGTGCCTGGCAAAGGCGATCCGTTCTAAGGGACTGGAACGTTCCTTTAAGATGCAGATTCCGAAGGACGTTTATGAGACTCTTGAGGAGGAGATGAAAAATAGCCATGCATAGGAATGAGATAAAAACGAAACCGGACAGAGTTTTGTCCATGCTTGGGATTGCTGCAAAGGCCGGAAAGGTCGTAAGCGGAGAGTTTGCAACAGAGAATGCAGTCAAGGCGGGAAAAGCGTTTCTTGTAATGACGGCAGCTGATGCATCAGATAATACGAAAAAAAAATTTCGTGATATGACTGATTTTTATCATGTGCCGCTGCTGGTGTACGGTACAAAGGATTCACTGGGAGGATGTATTGGAAAGGATTACCGTTCATCTCTTGCGGTGACAGATGAAAAGCTGGCCGAAGCAGTTTTGAATAAAATGGAACAGGTAAAAGCCTTGATGGCTGAGATCGAAAGAATATGATACTGCACGTAAAAGGGCAGTTGCACACGGAGGTAGTTAGTTTATGGCAAAACGAGTATATGAGCTTGCAAAGGAGATCGGTGTCGACAATGCATCACTGATGAAGTTCTTGTCTGATAAAAATGTTGATTACAAGAGCCACATGAGTACATTGGATGACAGTACGGTCGCAATGGTAAAAAGTGATTTTAAGAGACCCGCAGGAAAGCCTGCACCTGTAAAGACAGAGGAAAAAGCTTCAGCAGATTCTGAAAAAGCGCCGGAGCGTCCGAAGAAAAAAGCGAGCATCACAGCAGTATTTAACCCGCAGAACAGTAAAAATATGAAGGATCGGAAGCCGCCGCAGAAGCGCCCGGCAGGAGAGCGTCCGGTACGTCCGGCAGGAGAGCGTCCGGTGCGTCCGGCAGGAGAGCGCCCGGTACGTCCGGCAGGAGAGCGTCCGGTACGTCCGGCAGGAGAACGCCCGGTACGTCCGGCAGGAGAGCGTCCGGTGCGTCCGGCAGGAGAACGTCCGGTACGTCCGGCAGGAGAGCGCCCGGTACGTCCGGCAGGAGAACGTCCGTTACGTCCGGATGAGAGCCGTCCTGCAGCCGTGCAGCAGACAGCAGAGCTTCCGATTGAGA
>JAQYOU010000045.1 GCA_028727105.1 bacterium | reverse complement strand
ATAAAAAGTCCTTGTAAGGACTAGCCGGAAAATAAGGTGCGGTTGGGGCTCTTATTTTCGTGGGGCCTTTGAGGCCCAAGCCGGCAATAGTCCCTTACAGGGACAGAGCAAACCACCAGCTAAGCTGGTGGTGCTGATTGCTGTTTTTAAAGGTTGGGATACTTTTTTTGAAAATGATATGGTAAACTAAAATGAGCACATGGATGCAGGGGCAGGCTATCTTTACCCGATACGGTGTTAGAAAGGGAATTATATAGATGAAAGGATTTCTTCAATGGATTGAGTCAAAAATGGACAACTTTACGATCAAGCGCAAGCTGATCATTCTTTATATTTTCTGCGTGATCATGCCGCTGATCATCACAGATAGCGTGGTGGGTGGGATTACATACCAGTGGGAAAAGGAGCGTCAGAAGCATGAGATGGAGAATATTGCCAGTGCAGTGCAGTATAACCTGTCCAATGAGATCGACAGTGCGTCAAGATATGCGAAAAGCATTTATACGAATAAATATATTGATGACTTTTTAAAGCATGAATACGACACTCCCCTTGACTACTATACAAAGTATCAGAGTTTTTTTAAGGATGCGCTGCTGCAGGCGGGAATCGGACAAAACAATATGCAGCTGACGCTCTATGCAGATAATGATACGATTATCAGCGGCTCAGAGTTTCAAAAGGTGAGTGAGGTGAGGGGGGAAGCGTGGTATACATATCTTTTGGACAGTCAGATGAAGAGAACCCTTTATGTAGGCTTTGAAGAGAGTGGTAATTCAGGGAGCCGGTCAAGCCGCAAGATTTTCTTTTTGCAGCGGCTCAATTTTTACGGCGAGACTGACAATGTGCTCCGGCTTGAAATTGATTACAGCAGTCTGGTGCGAAGACTGGAAAAAATGAATTATGATACGGATATTTTTATCTGCCAGGGTGATAAGATCATTTTATCCAATGGAAAGCAAGGAAGTGTCGCAAAGGATTTTGAGACATTTACAGATTATGACGGGATTGGATATGCGGAGCATATGAGTGTCTATGGACAGGAACTGGAGCTCTATGTCATGAAGCCAAAGACCGGTATCGTGCAGGCGATGGTCAGGCATTTTCCGTTTATTCTGCTGTTACTGTTTGTGAACGTGTTATTGCCCTTTTTGATGGTATCTTGTATCAATCATTCTTTTACGGCGCGTATCGGAGAACTCTCTGCGGTGTTTGACCGGGTGGATGACGACAAGCTGGTGGAGATCTGGAATGTGAGAGGAACGGATGAGATCGGAGGCCTGATGCGCAATTACAACAGAATGGTACGACGCATGAACGATCTGATCCAGAACATGTACAAAAACAAGATCAAAGAGCAGGAAATGATCGTTGCCAGACAGAATGCAGAGCTGTTAGCGCTCCACAGTCAGATCAATCCCCATTTTCTGTTCAACGCACTGGAAAGCATCCGCATGCACAGTATCATCAAGCATGAGATGGAGACTGCCGATATGGTGGAGCGTCTTGCAGTGCTCCAGAGGCAGTATGTGGAATGGCAGGATGATTCGGTGCAGGTGGATAAGGAAATGGATTTTGTAGAAACCTATCTCGAGCTGCAGAAATACCGCTTCGGGGATAAGCTTTCCTTTGAGCTGGATGTGGAGGAAGCGTGCAAAGGCTATGTGATCCCGAAGCTGTCAATCGTCACATTTGTGGAGAATGCCTGTGTGCACGGCATTGAGAGCAAGGCCACAGCCGGGTGGATCTTTGTGCGGATCTATGAGAGGAAGGATCAGCTGTGCCTGGAGATTGAGGATACGGGAAATGGTATGGAGGAGGAAGAGACAGAAAGCTTAAAACAGCGCATGGCAGATGCAAATATTGAGATGCTCAAGGGCAGGGGCCGGGTGGGGATCGTCAACGCATGTCTGCGTCTGAAGATGGTCTCAAAGGATGAAGTTTCATTTGATGTAGATTCAGAGCAGGGGGTCGGTACGCTGATCCTTGTCAAAATACCGTTACATTATGTGACAAAGGAGGAGAACAATGCTGAAAGTATTATTGGTAGATGATGAACCTTTTATCTTACAGGGACTGCAGGTGCTTGTGGACTGGGAAAAGGAGGGCTACGAGATGCCTCTTACTGCTGCAAATGGTGAGGAAGCGCTTCACATCCTGTTAGAACAGCACGTGGATCTGGTGATCGCAGATATCAATATGCCGGTGATGACGGGGCTTGAACTGCTGCGTCAGATCCGTCAGGTACATACACTGGATACCTGGTTTGTGATCTTAAGTGGTTATGCAGAGTTTTCCTATGCGCAGGAAGCGATGCGCTATGACTGTACGGACTATATTTTAAAGCCGGTGGAAAAGGATGTCCTCATCTCCCTGCTGCGTAAGGTGTCAGCAATGAAAAAATCGATGGATCAGGAGACGGAGGAGGGAAAAAAGAACAAAAAGGCTTATCTGGACCGCAACCTGATCGCACTTGTCCTTGGAAAGTATGACCAGAAAGTGTTGGATTATCTGCAAAAGCATATGGATTTTTCTGATGAGATGCGTTATATCGAAGTGCAGCTGGATACGGAGACGGCAACGGAGGATTTTTCAGACGAGGAAAAGCGTGGTTACCTGCGTAAGCTCTATGAGGCCTGTATAGACTTTTTAAAGGAGCATGCGAATTACTGTGTCATTGATGTGGCAGGCAATGAAAAGATCTATAATGTCGGTTTTCTGTATTGTGATTATATGGCAAAGCAGCGTCAGCTGTCAGAAAAAGCGTATCTGGAAGCATTTTTGAAGTATCTCAAGGAGGTCACAAAGCTTCCGGTCATCATGCTGGTGGGAAAGACGGTCACGGCTGTGGAGGCGATACCGAAATCCTATGGAACCGCGTATATGCTGCGTTCCCTGCAGGGTTTTCGGAAGAAAAAGGAGATCTATTATTATGAGGAGGAGGCGCAGGTTACGGATGGCGGTATTCTCCTGTGCAAAAAGAGCATTGATGAGCTGATCGCGGCAATTGAGCAGAATGACCATCTTTTGATTCGTCAGAAGGTGGATGCATTTTATATGGAGATGCAGACGATCGGTGTCACCGGAGAGACCATGAATCTGAATATCAATTATTTACTGTTCCAGCTGATCCATCTGGCCAGTGAGCAGGATAATGATGTGAATCAGGAGGAAATCCTGCGACTGATCGGGGAAAGCACCTTTGAGGAGGGCGTGATGCGGGGCAGTAAGACCCATCTGGTGCGTATGACCTGTGAGTATGGTGACTATCTGGCACAGCTGAGAAAAAATGTATCCAGAGGTGTGCTTGGCGAGGTGGAAAAGGAGATCCGGAAAAATTATGCCCAGAACCTTACGTTGAAGGAGCTCAGTGAACGCTATTTTGTCAACAGCGCGTATCTGGGACAGCTGTTCCGGAAAAAGTATGGCTGTTCCTTTAAGGATTACCTGAACCAGTATCGCATGGAGGAGGCGGCGAAGCTTCTTCTGCGCACAGACCAGAAGATCTATCAAATCGCGGAAGAGGTGGGTTTTAAGGATGTGGACTATTTTGTCAACCGTTTTATCTCGGTGAAAGGATGCACTCCGGCGAAGTTTAGAAAGCAGTCAGCTGAGAATCCGGCTGGAGAAGATTAGACCGGAATGGGACAAAGGGGAGAAGCTATAGCGGTGTCTATAGTTTCTCCCCTTTTTATATATATTTCCCCCGATTGTTTCAGACGTGGATTTTATTAAAATAGAATCATAAACAAACACACAAAAATAGAACACGGGAGGTATTAAAAAATGAAAAAAAAGAAATTGTTATGTTTGCTTATGGCAGCAGTCATGGCAGCATCTGTATTTACCGGATGCGGTGACAGCAAGAAGGAGTCAGGTGCAGACACAAGTACAGATGCAGACGCAGCAGATGACGGTGAGATTAAAGAGTTTACCGCATTCTTTGCAGTACCTGGTTCTGAGATTAACGATGATAATGAGATCCAGCAGATGATCGCAGAGAAGACCGGAGCAAAGGTAAAAGAGACCTGGCTGACCGGACAGACACAGGAGGAAGCGATCGGAACATTGATCGCCGGCGGCGAGTATCCTGATTTTATCGAGGGCGGAAGCAGTTCTGTTCAGCTCTACGAGGCAGGCGCTCTGGTGGCACTGGATGATTATATAGAGAAATACCCGAATATCAAAGAGCTCTTTACCGAGCAGGAGTGGGATCAGTTAAGACAGGATGACGGTCATATCTACTGGCTGCCCCAGTTCAGCAATATCTACGGTGAGGAGAAAGAGTGTACACATAATGATGAGGCATTCTGGATCCAGACAAGAGTATTAAAGTGGGCTGACTATCCGGAAATCCGTACCATGGATGAGTACTTCGATCTGATTGAGGCATACAATGAGGCAAATCCTACGATGGAAGACGGAACAGCAAACATCCCCTACACCATCTTGTGTGAGGACTGGAGATACTTCTGTCTGGAGAACGCACCGGAGTTTCTGGATGGATATCCCAATGACGGTTCTGTCATCGTAGATCCGAAGACAGAGACAGTTATCGACTACAACACAACAGATACCGCTGTAGCTTACTTCAAGAAGCTCAATGATGAGTACAAGAAGGGTATCATTGATCCTGAATCATTTACACAGACATATGATGAGTACATCGCAAAGATTTCTTCCGGACGTGTTCTTGGTATGATCGACCAGTGGTGGGATTTTGCTTACACCGGATATGACGCCATCAAGGCAGCAGGTCTGGACAAGCAGGGATGCAGCTACGTTCCCCTTCCGATCACCATTGACAGAAGCGTGAAGAACCAGTGGCACAACTCCGGCGGAGTATTAAACGTATCCAGCGGTCTGGCAGTAACGACCAGCTGCGAGGATGTTGAGGGTGCATTACAGTTTGTCAACGACCTGTTAGGACAGGAAATTCATGATCTGCGTTTCTGGGGTGTAAAGGGCGTTGATTATGAGGTAAATGGTGACGGTACCTATTATAAGACAGTAGATATGAGAACGAAAGCATCTGATTCTGCCTACAAGGCATCTCACCTGTGTACTTATTCTTACTTCCCTCAGTGGCTCGGAACAAGCCGCGATGGTATCAATGCAATGAAGCCCGATGGACAGCCTCAGGAGTTCTTTGATGGTCTGACCGATGATGTCAAAGAGTGCTTTAACGCCTATGGTGTAATGACCTATGTAGATATGCTTGGAACCAGCCCCGCACCGGGACCCTGGTATCCGATGTATACTTACTCATCTACAATGACTACTGCTACCGAGGGTGGTACTGCATGGGCTAAGATGGCAGAGGTAAAACATGAGTATCTGCCGAAGGTTGTAATGGCTGACGATTTCGATGCAGGCTGGGCTGAGTACATGGATGCATACAATGCGTGCAATCCCGATGCATTTATCGCTGAGATGCAGACAGAGTTAGAGAGAAGAATCGCAGAGGCAGCAAAATACGAGTAAAATCATAAAATGAAATTTATAGACGGGCAGATGTAAGTCAGGATGTAAGTCAGATTTCATCTGCCTGTTTTTCTAAGAAGGAGTACAGGTATGGCTATTGCAAGGAAAACAAAGACAACAATACAGCAGGCAAAGCCACGGATCACATGGGCAGAAGTAAAAAAGCAGAAGGCGCTGTTGATCTGGGGCGGATTGATCTTTATTTATGGTGTGATCTTTTGCTATCTCCCCTTAGCAGGATGGCTGATGGCATTTCAGAACTATAAACCGAAGGACGGATTACTTCATTCCCAGTTTGTCGGACTGGCAAAATTCAAGATGCTGTTTTCGGATGAGGCGTTTATCCGCGTTATTCGAAACACGCTGGCAATGGGTGTGATCAATCTTGTGGTGACCTTCGTTACCGCTATTGCCTTTGCGATCCTCTTAAATGAGATCGTAAGCAAAAAAGGAAAGAAGACCGTTCAGACGATCTCTTACCTTCCCCACTTTTTATCATGGATCATCGTTACCGGTATCTTACATGATGCATTGTCAGGAACCGGTATCATCAATGAGTTACTTATGAATTTTCATCTGATCAGCCAGCCCATCAATTTCTTCGCACATGAGAAATATTTCTGGCCCATCGTTGCTTTTGCAAATGTATGGAAGGAGACCGGTTGGAACGCGATCATATATTTATCAGCAATTACATCTATTGATCCTTCCCTTTATGAGGCGGCAGCCATCGATGGAGCCGGAAGATGGGGAAAGATCAAGCATGTGACGCTTCCGGGAATCAAGCCGACAATTATTATTCTGCTTCTGATGAATGTCGGAAATGTATTAAATGCAGGTTTTGAGATTCAGTACTTATTAGGAAACGGTCTTGTACAGAAGGTTTCCCAGACGATTGATATCTACGTTTTGAAATGGGGTATCAGCCAGGGCGATTACGCACTCGGAACTGCCGCAGGTATTTTCAAGAGTGTGGTTAGTATCGTACTGATCCTGGTCGCAAACCAGATTGCTAAGAAAAACGGCGAAGAACGGTTATTCTAAGGAGGGCGTATGAAGATTTTAAGCAACACACATAAAAGAAAAAAATCGTTGTCAGACCGGATCTTTGTGATCTGCAATACGATTTTCATGATTGCCTTTGTGGTCGTAACTCTTTATCCGGTTTTAAATACACTGGCAATCTCATTTAACGATGGAACCGATGCACTGCGCGGTGGTATTTATCTGCTCCCCCGCAAATTTACTTTGAAAAACTACATAACGGTGCTTCAGAAGGATAATCTGATCACCGGAGCGATCGTAACTGTTGCACGTACCGTGGTCGGAACACTGCTGGCACTGGTCAGCAACGCGATACTGGCATTTGTTGTCAGCCGCAAGAACTTCCTGTTTAAAAAGCAGCTGTCTTTGTTCTGGGTGATCACAATGTATGTAAATGGTGGACTGATCCCGACCTTCCTGCTGTTTAAGGGACTGCATCTGACAAACAGCTTCTGGGTATACGTCATTCCAGGAATGGTTAATGCATTTAACATGCTTGTCATCCGAACCTATATGAACGGAATACCGGACAGTCTGGAAGAATCCGCACAGTTGGATGGAGCCGGTTATACAACGATCTTTACGAAGATCATTTCTCCTCTTTGTAAACCGGTTTATGCGACTGTCGCGCTGTTTGTGGCAGTCGGCCAGTGGAACTCCTGGTTTGATGCAATGCTGTACAACCGAATGAGTGACAAGCTGACAACATTGCAGTATGAGTTGATGAAGCTGCTGTCCTCCGTGACCAATCAGGGTACTTCCGCAGAGGCAATGAAGAATGCTACAGGAACCGTAACGCCGACCTCTGTACGTGCAGCGGCAACCATCATTACGATGCTGCCTATCATCTGTATCTATCCGTTTCTGCAGCAGTATTTTGTAGCCGGACTGACACTTGGCGGTGTTAAGGAATAAGGTTTTTGATGATTAAAAAACATCTTACAGGCGTGTGAGACAATGGTAAAACGCTTGAAAAGAAATGAGTAAGAAGGTATAATCATACATAAAAAAGGATTTTTTTTGTATGAAAAAGAGATGTTTTTTGAGCATAATTTTAATAGCTGTACTCTCAGGACTTTGGATAAATGCAAGGTCAGCGGAAGAGAAAAAGAGCTGTGACGTGAAAACGTTTACGGCTTTTTTCTCTTCCAATGGGGATGCAAGGGATGATGACAATGACATAAAGGAGCTGATCGCGGAACGGATCGGAGCGCGCTGTGAGGAATACTGGCTTTCGGGGCAGTCGGTGGAGGATACGGTGAATGAATATATCGCGAATGGAGAGTATCCTGATTTCATTTCCGGCGGGCGGGAATTGTATGAGGCGGGTGCACTGCTTCCGATCGATGAGTACTGGGAGGATTATCCGAATATTTACAATTATCTGAGCGAAGAGGAATGGGATACGCTTCGCCAGGAGGATGGGCATATTTACTGGATGCCGCAGTTTGGCGTGATCAGCAATGAGGATGCGGAGGTCATACATACCGGGGAAGCGTTTTGGATCCAGACAAGGGTATTAAAATGGGCAGATTATCCGGATGTCCGTACACTGGATGAATATTTTGACCTTTTGGAGCGTTATGTGGCGGCAAATCCTGTGATGGAGGATGGGACACCGAATATTCCCTACACGATTCTCTGTGATGACTGGCGGTATTTTGTGCTTGAAAATGTGCCTCAGTTTCTGGACGGATACCCGAATGACGGCAGCTGTATGGTGGATCCGGAGACGATGCTGGTCATGGACTATAATACAACGCCTACTGCAAAATACTATTTTAAAAAGTTGAACGAGGAATATCACAAAGGAATGATCGATCCGGAATTCTTTACCAGTACCTATGAAGAATATCTGGAAAAGCTCTCCACAGGAGCAGTGCTTGGCCTGGTGGATCAGTGGTGGCAATTCGCCTATGATATCAGTCCGGCTTTTGAAAAGATCGATGCGGCGCAACTGGGTTACAATTATGTGCCGCTTCCGGTCACGGTCTCGCGGGATGTACAAAATAAATGGCACGTCAGCCGGGGCAGCGAGTTTGATATATCCTCCGGTATATCGGTGACAGTATCCTGTGATGACGTGGACGGTGCCTTTCAGTTCCTCAATGATCTGTTAGAAGAGGATATTCTAAAGCTGCGTTTCTGGGGTGTTGAAGGGGTAGATTATGAGACTGATGAAAATGGGCAGTACTACCGAAATGAAACACAGCAGCAGCGGATGAATGATACCGGGCTGATCAGCTCCCATTACTGCTATTATGCCTATTTTCCCCGAAAAGAGGGACTGATGAAGGACGGTATCAATGCCTATATTTCGGAGGATCAGCAGAACGAGGCATACCGGAATCTTCCGTCGGATGTGATCGAATGTCTGGATGCCTATGGTTGTAAAAACTATGTGGATATGCTGGGCAATAATGAAAAGCCCGGAAAATGGTATCCGATGTACTCCTATTCTGACCAGCTGACCTATTCCTCACAGGCCGGAAGTGTCTGGAAAGAAATGAACGCTATCAAGCAGGATCAGCTTCCAAAACTGATCTTATCAGATGATTTTGAGCAGGCATGGGATGAGTACATGCAAATGTATGAGTCCTGTGAGCCGGAGATCTTTTTTGATGCGATGCAGAGGGAACTGGAGCGTCGGGCTGGCTTGGAATAATACATACCACTTCATAAATATTTTCCATATATTTTCTATAATTTCACCCGCTGAAAGGCGGGTGTTTTTTTGTTATGATGGCTGTACGCACGAGATGATGAGAATCAGGACATGCTTCGTGACCGAAAGAAGTACTTGCTGTCTGGATCGTGAAGCATGTCCTGATCGGAAATAGGAGGAGCATGAGATGGAAACAAAAGCTTATCGCAATGTCTTTTTGGAACTGGGTCTGTCTGAGGAAGAGATCACAAAACGTGTACAGGATACGTTCGATGAAGTATTTTACGGAGAAGACCGGTTTTTCTTCTTCTCTCCGGATGATGATACGATGGGATATATGGAGGATACCGGAAACCATGATGCACGCACGGAGGGCATGTCCTATGGCATGATGATGTGTGTCCAGACAGACCACAAAAAGGAGTTTGATGCGTTGTGGAAATGGGCGCGTACTTACATGTACATGGAAACCGGTGAAAATGCCGGATATTTCGCATGGTCGGTGGCAACGAATGGTGAAAAGAATGCCTACGGGCCGGCTCCGGATGGTGAGGAATTTTTTGCAATGGCATTGTTCTTTGCATCGCACCGCTGGGGTGATGGCGAAGGAATCTTCAACTATTCCAAAGAGGCACGTGATCTCTTACATACGTGTGTACACAAGGGCGAGGATGGGATCGGACGCGCCATGTGGGATCCCGATAATCATCTGATCCGCTTTATTACGGAATGTGACTTTACCGACCCATCCTACCATCTGCCGCATTTTTATGAGCTGTTTGCACAGTGGGCAAATGAGGAGGATCGTGAGTTTTGGCAGCAGGCTGCTCAGGCGAGCCGTGCATATCTGCAAAAGGCATGTCATCCGGTGACGGGCTTAAGTGCAGAGTACAGTACCTTTGAGGGGCAGCCCTACAGCGGAGATCAGGAGATCTTCGGGCGACATGACTGGTACTACAGCGATGCATATCGCACGATCGCCAATCTCGCACTGGATTACGAGTGGTTCGTAAAGGGCACGGAGTACGGAATATGGTGCGAGCAGACCGCAGACCATCTGCAGACCTTTTTTGAGGAGATCGTCGGGGAAAAAGACCGGGCTGTCTACACGATCGAGGGAGAGATTCTTGATATGGATGCACTCCACCCGGTGGCAATGACTGCGGTCAATGCACAGGCATCTCTGGCTTCAAAAGGTGAATATGCGCTTGCATGTGTGCGTAAATTCTGGAACACACCGCTGCGCACCGGAGAACGGCGTTATTATGACAACTGTCTGTATCTTTTTGCAATGCTGGCACTCAGCGGCAATTACCGGATCTGGTAAATCTTTGAGAGACAGGTCTTTTTGAGATCTGTCTCTTTTGCTATACTGTTAGCAGATAAAAAATTTGGTATTGCAAAGGGTCATATGAAATGCAGTGAATAATAGAAGTGCATATCATATTCGGAGAAGCACAACAAATAAAAGGCAGAACGATCAAAATGATCTTTCTATCCTTTACAGAAAAAAAGATAAGAAGTATAATAAGATTACGTATCTGCCAAAGAAAACTATTTATTGGAGGAGAAGGACTAGTGTGAAGTTTTATGTATGTGAGACATGTGGCAATTTTGTCGGAAAATTTGCGTCAGCTTGTGAATGAATAATCATGAGCTGACGTATTTACTTATTAACAAAACTGGTATTTGCGTGTAGTATTATATTGATCACTTACGTTTGGTTTTATGTAAGTACCCTCAAAAGAACTGTGGTGACAACCGCAGCGGGCACGCAGAGGAGAAAACAAAGGTTACTTATTTTTAGCAATACTGAATACCACGGAGGATAACATTATGAAAAAACAATTACTGACGCTTATTTTATCGATTACTGTCTCGGCAGCATTATTGACCGGCTGTGGAGGCACTGCACCGGTTTCTGATAATGGTATATCGGAGACTACGGACACGAGTGCTTCTGCTGTCACTGATACGGAGAGTATGCCGGATGCACCGGCTGAACCTGAATCTGTGCAGGACAACCATGCATCAGAAACGACGGATGAGGAGAAATCTGACGAGCCCGAGGCAGCGCCGGAGGAGTCTTCTGATGATGAAAACACGAACCAACCGGAGCAAACCGTTGAGGGTTCGGATACAAACGCAGATACTGCCCCGAATCAAGGCGAGACAGACAAAACGGACAAACCAGCCAAACCGGACAAACCGGCTCAGACAGACAAACCGAACAAAACAGATAAGCCTGCGCAGACAGACAAGCCGAACAAAACGGACAAACCGACAAAACCGGACAAAACGGATGAGACAGACAAAAATGATGCAGCTGCAGACAATGGTGATTTTGCAGCTTCGTTATATCAGATCTTTGAAACAGAGATAGAAAAAACGGATGACATCGAACAGGTTGCTGCTAAGATCGTAGAAACAGGTAATTTCGGAGAAGTTATGATGGGTACCATGCCTGTGGAAGAGGGCTATCTGGCAGGTTTTGAGGTAGAGATCAAGGGATTTCAGAAGGGTGTGACATTTGGTCCGATGATCGGTACCATTCCTTTCGTCGGATATATTTTTAAGACAGATACACCGGACGAGTTGGTTGCCACTTTAAAGAAAGAGCATAAACTCAACTGGAATATCTGCACATCGGCGGATAAGATGTTTGTACAGAAAAAGGGTAACTACGTATTCTTTGTCATGTCACCGGATTCATTTGGGAATAACTAAGTATGAAAAACAAAAAATCTATCATGGCATTTGCCGCGCTGCAGATCTTGATCTTTCATTTATGGATCAACCTATCAAGCAGTGAGATTGAGAATTTTATCAAGCAGATCTCTTATATCGGTGTAGATATCTTCTTTTTCCTGTCGGGATATTCGTTATACCGCAGTGATACCGGAAATTATTTTCAATTTATCGGCAATCGGTTTCGAAATGTGTACTGTAAATTTATTCTTTTTGTACTCATCGCTGCATGGTTAAACAAATGGGATATGGTATATGTGCTGAAGGTGATTTTTGGAATCGATCTGATACAAAATGGCGGGAAGGCGTTTCTGTGGTTTCTGCCGGCGATCATGCTGTTTTATTTGATCGTTCCGCTATATAAGAAATTCGACGAGAAGAATCGTATGATCGCGGTTTTCACCTTGGCAATCGTGTGGATCATCATCGCACTGTTGTTTACATACGGTGTAAAAACGGTTCCGATTGCGATCTGGTGGAATCGGATCCCGATATTTTTTATTGGATATTATCTTGCAGGATTTCATACAAACCGCAGGATCACCGGTCATAGAGCTGCTTATCTCTCAGGCTTTGCGCTCATAGTTGCCGCAGATATCATACTGGCATATCGTTATGCGTACAAGATGAAATTAAATCAGCCCATTGAGGATATGTTTTACATTCTTGTGATTCCGTTAGCGATCGGAATCGCGTATCTGGTCAGTCTGATCAAGGAGAACAAACTCATCCGGGCGATCGGGTCTTCCTCGCTGGAGCTTTATGCGATGCAGATGGTCTTCGGATACACCTGGGCAAATCAATTATTAAGTAAAACAAAAAGCATTTTGGTCACCGATATTGCAACGGTGATCATACTGATAGCAGCAGCAGTATTCGTTCATTATTTGTATCAGGCGATCTTCTGTTGTATCAGGCGCCGTATACTGGTTACAAAACAGCAGAGGCAGCGGGGATCCATACGAAGGTAAATGGAGATACAGGATTGAAAAAGAGGGGGCTTTTTTGCCCCCTCCTTGTTTTCTTGTTACAAATTTTTGTAAAATACTGTAACAAATCACATATAAAAAGCATGAATGGATAGAGAACAGAAAAACAAACGGGAAGGAGGCGAAGGAATGCAGTCCATGGATGAGATTTATCAGACATATGCCAGGACCGTCTATAAATACCTGTTGTCAAAGACACGCAGTGTAGATCTTGCGGAAGAATTAACACAGGAGACGTTCTATCAGGCAGTCCGGTGTATCCACCGGTTTGATGGCAGCTGTAAGCTGTCTACGTGGCTTTGTGCCATTGCAAAAAATCAGCTGCGGGCATATCAAAGAAAGCATCCGGTCAAAGAATCGATCGATGATCATGAAGATCTGACCGGAACAAGTGTAGAAGCGGAGATCTTCAGTCAGATTGAACGCGTGGATCTGATGAAAAAACTGCATTTTTGCCCGGAACCTTATCGGGAGATCCTATATCTTCGGATTTTCGGAAATCTATCCTTTCGTGAAATCGGTGAGATCATGGGAAGGACGGAAAACTGGGCAAGAGTGAACTTTTATAGAGCCAAGGAAAGATTAAAAAAGGAGATGGAAGAGCATGAGTAAAATTCCGTGTGAGATCATACAGGACCTGTTGCCGTCTTATATTGATGAACTTACCAGTGATGTGACCAATCGGGAAGTGGAAGCACATATGGAAGGGTGTGAACAATGCAGAAATGTATTCCGGCAGATGAAGGCGCCGGATATCGAGATGGCAGAAAACGAAGAAAAAGAGATAGATTTTTTGAAAAAAACAAAAAAGAAACACCGGAGAAATCTGATCCTGTGCGTGGCGGTTGTCTGGGCGATCGCGGTGGGGTTTTTTTGTGCAAGATATTATTTGGATGGACAGTATTTGAATACAGAATATCTTTCGTACAATCTGGATGTCTGGGGGACGGAACTGGCAGTTGCGGTAAACAGTACTTCGGATCAGGGAATTCAGCGGATAGAGATCAATGAATCAGAGGGTGTGGTAGACATAACTGTCCGTGGTGTTCCCAAGAGTATCTTCTATCAGACAACTGCTGACGCAAGTTATACTGCATCGGAACCGATCCGTCAGGTCTGGATCGGAGACCGGATCGTGTGGGCAAACGGAGAGATGATCTCGCCGCTGACTTCCCGGCTGTATGCGGTCTACAATCCTTACATCGGAAATATGCCTTCCAATGGAAAGATCGTCAATGTACTGAATATGACTGCCTACACCGGCGGCTTTACCAATGAACTTCAAACATCAGAGGAACCCTATTCCTGGAAAATGGTCTTTCAGAATGATTTTTCAGCCGATAGGCAGGATGTGTTTGAAGAGAGATTGAAGCTGTATGCTTACATTTACCTTGCAGAGGTTGGAAATCTGAATGAAGTGATCTATGAATATAAAGTGGACGGCGAGACAAAGACGCTTTCCGTTACAAGCAGTGAAGCATCTGAGTTTGCAGGCGAAGATATCAAGTCTGTTGGAAGGGATGTCAACCGGCTTGAAAAGTTAGTCAGAAAGACCGGGCTCTCCAATGTAGTCTTAGGCGGCGCGTCTGTGGAGTCCAATGCACAGGTGGATGTTTCGTATATAGATAAAACAGAGGATTTCATGGAATTTACAGTCATAAACTTCGCAGAGGATGCGGTCTATGGAATGGGGCTAAAAGTAGATTGCGGAAAAATATCCGGGCATCAGTCCATGCGTGAGGCAAATGGAGAGGCATTGCAGAGTGGATTAAATGTAAATTTCCAGTTGATACCGGAAGACTTTGCATCAGAGATCGAAGATGGCTCTCAGGCGACGATACGGCTGAGCGTCGTGGATCAGGACGGAAATGAACACGAGGTACAGGGGGAGGTGTACGCTGACCTGTACTGGGGAAATAGATACAAACTGAATCTTTCAGGAAACGCAAAGGACGGATATTTTTTGGGACAGTAAGTCCGGGGGCGTTTCTTTTGCCACGAACATCGCCATTAGGGATTGACGGTGGACAATTTGTCTGATAGAATGAGAGCACTCACTTGCATGGAGGTGATAACTTGGACGAAACAAGCCAAAAGATCGTAGATGCGGCGATGCTGCTGGTCAGAGATAAGGGATATGTGGCAACCACTACCAAAGAAATTGCACAGGTCGCGGGTGTGAATGAATGTACCCTGTTTCGCAAATTTAAAAATAAAAAAGATATCGTCTTGCAGGGCGTCAGTCAGGCGCAATGGCGGGCAAATGTCACGCCGGAGATTTTTGAAAATGTAACATGGGATCTACAGTCGGATCTCGAAATGTTTATGCGAGCTTATATGGACAGGATGACACCGGATTTTGTCAATTTGTCCATCGGCTTGCGTGCTCCGCAGCTATATGATGAAACCGCTCCTCTTATTATGAAAGTTCCGCAGGCTTTTTTGGAGGCATTGATCGGATATCTGAATCAGATGTGTGAGAAAGGGAAGCTGCCCAGGATGGATTTTGATTCTCTTGCAATGACGTTTTTTTCTGCGACATTTGGATATACATTTCTTCAGGCATCTTTCGGGAAAGAGCTGGTGGATGTGGGAAAGGATGTGTACATAAAAAACAGTGTGAGTATGTTTGTAGAAGGACTAAAGTAGTAAAATTTGGCGCTGTCGGAAGGCAGTGCCAAAAAAATAGACAGCATGCAAGCGAGTACACGCATTCAATTCTGGAGGTGATCATTATGGAAATAACAGGTGCAGAATTATTTGTAAAAGCCATAAAGGAAGAACACGTTACAACGCTGTTTGCTTATCCGGGCGGACAGGCGATGGATTTATTTGAAGCTCTTTATGGAGAAAAAGAAATCGAGGTTATCGTACCACGTCATGAGTAGGGGTTAGTCCATGCAGCAGATGGATATGCCCGTTCTACAGGAAAAGTAGGAGTATGCCTTGTGACAAGCGGACCGGGGGCGACGAATCTCGTCACGGGTATTGCTACGGCAACCTATGACAGTGTTCCGCTGGTATGTTTTACAGGGCAGGTGCCGACACACCTGATGGGAAATGATGCGTTTCAGGAAGTGGACATTGTTGGTATTACGCGGAGTATATGCAAATATGCTGTAACGGTACGAAAAAGGGAGGATTTGGCGAATGCCATTAAGAAGGCTTTTGTTATTGCAAAGACAGGGAAGCCGGGGGTTGTTGTTGTAGATCTGCCGAAGGATATTCAGAGGGCTTATGGAAGCGCTTTCTACCCGAAAGAACTATCCATAAAAAATGATACTATGAACACAGCCGTACCTATGGGGCAGATCGATCAGGCGTTGGAAATATTACATCATGCCCATAAACCTGTTTTTTTGGCAGGTGGCGGAGTAAATATTGCCCATGCCAATCAGGAGATGACGAGGTTGGCAGAATTGACAGGTGTTCCGGTGATCACAACGATCATGGGGAAGGGGGCGATTCCTACGAAACATGAGTTGTATGTTGGGAATCTCGGTATACACGGAAGCTTTGCTGCGAATTCCGCGATCAGCAATTGCGATGTCCTGTTTGCCATAGGAACACGGTTCAATGACCGGATTACAGGAAAAATAGAAAGCTTTGCAGCTCATGCAAAAGTGATCCACATTGACATTCATCCGGAATGTATTTCTCGAAATGTTGTGGCAGATATTCCGATCGTAGCAGATGCAAAACAGGCACTCCGCGCATTGCTTGAAAAGGCAGAACCGCTTTCTGTTTCAAAATGGGTGACGGAAATCAGGTCTTGGCAGGAGAAACATCCGCTTATGATGGAGGAAGATGGATTAACGCCGAAAAAGATCATGGAAGCGATCAATCGACTATTTGATGAGGCGGTGATTGTAACGGATGTAGGCCAAAACCAGTTGTGGGCTACACAGTTCCTTGCCATTGATCATAAGAAACAGATGCTGACTTCCGGTGGATTGGGAACGATGGGATATGGTTTTCCGGCAGCGATCGGGGCAAAAATCGGTAATCCCGGAAAACGTGTCATCGTGATTTCCGGAGATGGTGGCATGCAGATGAATATCCAGGAAATGGCAACAGCGGTTGTCTATGAAATTCCTGTGATTGTCTGTATTTTAAACAATGGATACCTGGGAAATGTGCGACAGTGGCAGGAAATGTTTTACCACAGGCATTATTCCGGTTCTTGTATGCGTTATCGCAAAAGCTGTGAAATCGGATGCAATCAGCCAACCTGCGATTGCCCGGAATATACGCCTGATTTTGTCAGGCTGGCAGAAAGCTATGGGGCGAAAGGTATTCGTGTTACGAGGCCTGAAGATATGGAAAAAGCATTTGAAATCGCAAAGCGGAATTTGAAAACTCCTACCGTGATTGAATTTATCATTGATAGAGAAATCAATGTCCTGCCGATCGTTCCACCGGGAAATGCTTTGAGTGATATGATTTTAGAAAGTTAAAAAACGGGGAATGCGTACCTGAAAAATTGACACATATCGTTGAAAAATATGTCTATACATGGTAAGAATTCACAGGTAGAATGTCAGTAGGAACAGGAAATGTGAGGAGTCAGAATCTGAATGATGAGGAGGTGGCTTCCTTGCATCTTCTTACAGTAACTCCTGAATATCAGGGAAAAGGTATATCAAAAAGAATGATGGAAGCAATCGTTTCGCTGGCAATGGAAAAAGGAAAGAGAGCGATCCGGCTGGATACGCTGGCATCAAACATTCCGGCGCAGCATATGTATGAAAAACTTGGGTTTGCGTATCGGGGAAAGCAGAACCTATATGCAGAGAATACCTGTTGGACGGATTTTCTATATTATGAATTGCCGCTAAATTTTGAGACCGGGGAGGTACATAAGAATGAGAAATATGATTGCATACTGCGGGTTGGATTGTGAAACATGCGACGCATATCTTGCAACAATCAATGATGATCAGGCACTGCGCGAAAAAACCGCAAAACTGTGGGCGGAGTTAAATAATGCGCCCATTCTACCTGAACACATCAACTGTCAAGGCTGCCGTATGGATGGGATAAAAACTGTATTCTGCGATAGTCTTTGTGATATTCGTCAGTGTGCATTGAAAAAAGGCGTGGCAACATGTGGTGATTGCCCGGACATAGAAAAATGTCAGGCTGTTGCAACGATCATCTCCACGAATCCTGAGGCGTTAAAAAATCTGAGGGGATAGACTACAGTAGAATATAGAAAGTCATTCCGCATAGGTGAGAAGCCGGACAAAGTATAGGAGAAGTATAAGAATAGAAGGAAGCAGAATCAGATGAATGATAATCAGACGATGATTGGAGTTTATTTTAGCGGAACAGGAAACAGCAGATATGCTGTTGAGCATTTTGTGAAAACATATGACAAAGCTGCCATGGTGTATTCCATAGAAGATTCGGATGTCACGCACCACATAAAAGCTGCCGGGAGAATCGTATTTGGCTATCCGGTACAATACAGCAATGTTCCGAAAATCGTGAAAGTAATTGAAGGTCGATCCAAGGAGATGTGTTGGCTGTGGTCGTTGTGAGATCGCATGTCCAACAAAAAATATTCGTATCGAGAACAAAGTTGCAGTGGCAAAAGACCGCTGTACGATGTGCTATCGGTGTGTCAATACTTGTCCGAAGCAGGCAATTACGCTACTTGGAAAAAGAGTAATAGAACAAGGAACCATAGAGAAGTATTGTAATAGTTCAAAAGCTTACGATATACGGAAAACAAGCCTCTGATAAATGTAGCAACAGGGGGATTTTTGGTAATGATCCCTTTGATCAAGATTGCTGTTTGGCTTACAGCAATTTGCATTATGCTGATCGTAAGGTATGTTTGGAAAAGGGAACAAATTCAAAGTTGCATTTGTATATTTGACGGTATATACTATGTATATACTGAAAATGGAGGTGTTTATATGCAGGCACAGGTGAAACCTTGGGGGAATAGTCAGGGGATCCGGATTTCGAAAGATGATCTGCAGAAAGCAAACATAGCGATCGATGATATTTTGGATGTTCAGATTTCTGATGGAATGATTATTCTGATGAAACCATTCAGACATAAAACATTGGAAGAAAGAGCTGCTGAGTTTGGAGGACAGTTAGACTTAGACGGCGAATATGACTGGGGCGAGCAGATGGGAAGAGAGGTCTGGGAATGAAGGAACCGATACATCAGGGAGATATTATAAAAGTGGAAAATATAAAAAGTCCTGTGCTTGTTACAAGCAAGGACTTTTTCAATCAGACGGGCGAGGTTATCGGATGTCCAATTTCAAAAAATGGAGAAGACGGTGCGTTACGTATTTTTGTGAAGGCAGGAAGTATGGATGGATACGTTCATTGTGAAAAGCTGGCATTACTGGATCTGAGAGCCAGAGGTTATTCTAAAATCGATCACATACATATGCCGGACATTATGAATATTACGGACGCGATTCAGGGCATTTTTGATTATGTTTGACACCTGCGGATGGATTCGGCGTTGTCAGACTTGAAAAAATCGAGTGTGAAAGGAAGAAACTTTAAAAAAGAAAATAAATCCGATATAAATGGAGAGAAAATATAAATAGAAAAAGGGGATAGTTTCAGATGAAAAAGCTTGGCTTAGTCGGTGGAACCGGTCCGGAATCCACTCTGATTTATTACAAGGAACTGAACAGAAGGATTAATGAACGAAGCGGCGGGACTGATTTTCCTGAAATTTCCATAGAGAGTCTGAATCTCAATCGTGCACTTGGGTATGTAGAAAGTGAGCAATACGAAGAGCTGGCTGCGTATGTATCTCGGGCTATCTGCAATCTTAAGAAGGGTGGTGCATAGGTTATAGCTCTTACCGCAGCTACCATGCATATTATCTATGATATGGTCGCGCAGAAGGTACATACTCCGTTTATCAGTATTCCTGAGACAGCAGCGGAATACGCTGCTTCAAAAGGTTATCATAGGGTTGGGCTTTTGGGCACGATCTTCACGATGGAGAAAGATTATCTAAGCAAAGCGTTTATCAGCCGGGGAATCGAGGTTGTAGTTCCTGATCCTGCCACGCGTGTGTTGGTAAATGAACGGATCTCGAAAGAGTTGGAATACGGAATTGTAAAAGAGACGACTGTTGAAGAATTAAAACAGGAGATCTCGTATATGAAAAACGAGCATGGAATAGAGGCTGTCATATTGGGATGTACTGAGCTTCCGCTGGCTCTAAATGATGAGAATTCACCGGTTCCGTGCATTGACATCATGGAAATACATATTGATAGATTGGTGGAACTGATTCGATAAAATTGGTCATTCATTTGCGCAGGCGAAGCAAGCGTGCGGATGAGATTGAGAAAGCAGTATCAGAATTTCAGAGGAAGGCGCGAATGTAAATGGAAATAAAAAAGATTGCATATGATTTTAGTGTTTGTAAGGTTGAAGATTATTCCCTCATTAATTTGGATGCAGAGTATTGCTTTGTTGGAAAAACGGATGAGGAAATGTCGCTTGTTTGCCTGACTTGCGATGTTCCCGGTAATGTAACAGACCGGGATGACGGTTGGAAGGCTTTTCGTATTCAGGGTGTTTTGGATTTTTCTCTGATCGGAATATTATCGAAGATCTCAAGTCTTTTAGCAGAGAATGAGATTGGTATTTTTGCAATATCAACCTTCAATACGGATTACATACTGACAAAGAAAGAGAACTACGATAAAGCGATTGATGTATTAAACAGGTCGGGGTATCAGATTACGGAATAACAATACGAAAACGAGGAGTGTGGCAGATTATCCAGTGGACCTTCTGGTACGGACTGGTTTCATTCCTGTTTGTGAGCAAAACCTATGCGTTAGAGTTGGTTGGTGTTCTGATGGTGTATCCGGTGTTGTATTTTTACAATGGCGAGCGTGGAAAAGCAAAATGGATGAAGTGGTTTTTCTATCTGTATTATCCGACTCATCTGATTTTGTTAGGAATTCTGCGTGTTATGATTTATGGAGATATCAATCTGACTGTTTAGGTCTGGCTGAAAAATTGACACATATCGTTGAAAAAATACCTATACGCAGGGTGGATTCACAGGTAGAATGTCAGTAGGAACCGGAGCTGTGGAGGTATTGATCAGTTCCGGAAAAATAACAACGATGGATTTATTGAATGAGAGCAGATTTGTTCTGGCTGCGTCAGAATATAGGCAGGGCATGTTTTACCTTAGACAGCGATTTTTTATTAGGTATATGATTGAAAGAATTTTTTTGGAGCTCATATTGATTTTTTGAAAATAATAGCATATAATAAAGGCACAGATATGAATCTGTTGCGTGTAAACGCATAAAATATTTGGGCTGGTCGAAAGACCCGGGTCCACCAAACGGCGGGTAAGACACCCGCCATTTTTGTATTATGGAGAAAGTATGAACGAACCAAGCATATTTGTAGATGAATCCGGTGATTTTGGACAATATGATTTTCGAACGCCATATTATATTATTTCTATGGTAATGCATGAACAGAATGTAGATATTTCAGATGATTTGAAAGCACTGGAGGGAGAACTTAATAACATTGGATGGTCAAATCATTGTGTACATGCTGGCCCAGTAATAAGATCAGAGGAAGAATATCGTGGATATGCAGTAAAGGATAGACAGAAGATTCTGATGAAGATGATGGCATTCATTAGGCACATGGATATTAGCTTTAAATCGATATATATCGAGAAAAAGCACATTGAGGGTTCTGTTGAAGCTGCAGGGAAGGTTAGTAAACAGTTGTCTGCATTTATTCGTGATAATTACAATTACTTTTGCAGTTTTGACGTTATAAAGGTTTATTATGATAATGGACAGATTGAAGTGACCAGAATTTTATCATCTGTTTTTAATGCATTGTTGGAGAATGTGGAATTTCGCAAGGTGATTCCGGCAGATTATAGGCTGTTTCAAGTTGCAGATCTCATTTGTACATTAAAACTTACCGAATTGAAAGTAGAAAATCATACATTATCCAAATCGGAAAGGTTTTTCTTTGGAGATGAAAGAACACTGAAGAAGAATTATCTTAAACCTTTGGCAAAAAAAGAATTAATATGCAAACATAAGAATATGTGAAAAGATTGGAGAAGCACCGAGTGAGTGATAATATGCAATTGGGATTAGCTGACAATCTTGCCTTGGATTGTCATTACATCAGATACACCGAAGCCATTTTATAATGAGGATGGTATATTGATAATGAATGTGTATGACCTTTTGTTAAATACAGATTCATTGGATCTATAATGGAAAAACCGGACTAGAGAGCCGATTACTTTGAAAAGTAGTCGGCTCTCTGTGTTTGTATTACTGCTTATCCTCTTGCCTGTATGCCTCAGTATGATAGGCAATTATTTGCATATTTTTTCAAACAGTTTCCGGCATGCGTTTTTGCACTTGTGACCGAAACCATTGCGCAGGACACGGAAGATGCCCCACATGCCGGACTCAACATCCCATCTGAAGCTGCCGGAGCGGTAGAGGTAGTCGCCGGGACAGGTACTGCCGTCCATCAGCTCCATGTTGAACGTATTTCCGATGCTGACGGCACCTTGCAGGGGAATGATCCGGGAGTGCGAGTCTTCCGGTTGTTGCCGCCATTCGTGGTCGTGGATGGTAAAACCAACATTGCGCGGCTTATCCGCAGGCATCATTGTGCGGAAGATGACCCGTTCATTCGGATACGCTGTAAAAACAGGGGTGGCGGGATCCCCGTGCACGCGGCTACTGAAAACCTTGGAGACTCGAGGGTCTTTGTGAAGTCTGTTGGCGAAGCGCTCCGAGCGATAGTTGTAGCCCTTTTCGCCGGTGTCCTCATCGTCGACTTCCTCGCCGTCATCTGTTGCGGTTTTTACCAGTTCCCCATCTTTATCCAGCATGCGGATGCCGTTTTGAATGAGCAGGACACATTCGCGGAAGGTGTCGGTTCCGGGTGCGGCGATCACCGCTTCCTCCTCATATACAGCTTTTGTCAGTGAACAGCTTTTATACCATTTTGCCCCCGGCGGTTCGATGAGAATCGCACCGAAGAGACCGTGATAGCGGTGGTTTCGCATGTCGCCGAAGGACTGTATGATGCAGGGACCGTATTCCTGATCCGCATACCAGAGGTATTTTTTGCTCTCACCGACACCGACGGTCTGCTCTCTGTTGTTGTATCCCACATTGATGCCGGAGTCGCAGACCGGATCATAGTGGAGGTACTGCGGGTTGAGGGAGACGCGCATGGATGGCTTGTGTTTCATGTCTAACGGAACACTTGGATAGTCAAAGTAGGGAACCGGATTTTTCGGGTCGAACAGGTTGTGCAGTGTGACCTCGATCCATTCTCCGGCGTTGGCGCGCAGGATCAGTGGCTTCGGCTTGTAATCATTATGCTTGCAGCGATCGAGATCTTCGATCGGAACGAACAGCAATCCGTCGGGATCATGGTCTCCGTGGCAGTTGTACGGGATATCCTTCTGTACGGCTGCAATCTCATATTTGCGGATTACGGCATCCTTGCCGGGACACGGCGGCAGCGGAAGGATCTGATCCTTGCCCTTGCAGAGCGGTTTCAGGCGCTTATCCGGGCGCGCATATGCCCGGATGATCCCCCACAGACCGAGCCATGCATCGTCGATTCCGCCGAAATAGTAGAGGTAGTCACCAGGGCCGTAGGGCTTGGTGACGTGAATATTGAATGCCTCCGAGATACCCAGAGTCTGGGAGGCGGTATCCGGTGAAAACACGTCGTCAATCTCCTTTTTCCATGTCATACCCGTCAGGTTAAACGAGTGCTGTTCTTCGTGGGCACCATCCAGCAGTCGGATCATCAGTTCATCTCCGGGATATGTCTCAAGGATTGGTGTTGCCGGGTCGCCATGCACGTAGGAACTGAATATATAGGCCGGATCGTCACCGCACTTTAAGCGCTCGCGCATCGGTTCACAGTGGTAGTTGATGCCCATCACGCCCGGGTCATCATGCGCGCCGGGAACCTCCGGCGGATTCAGTGCGTTCCCGTCTCTGTCAAACAGGAGGGCAAAGTCGTGCACAAACAGGGCGAATTCACGGAAGGAGGTGCCGTCCCTTCGCTTGATGACGGCTCTTGTGCCGAAGTTCAGTTTTTTGCCGTTTCGGATGTTGTGGAAGGTGGCTCCGGCTTCCTCTATGATCAGTGCACCGAACACGCCGTGCTGCTGATGGGAATTTGCAAACAGGTGATCGTGGAAAAAGACGGTTTTCAGCTCTGTATTTGCGAAAAATCGCTCGATCAGTGTCTCGTAGCGTCTGGCGCCTGCGATGTTATTCCAGCCGTTGGCAGCGCCGTCTGATACGATCGTGTCAAATTTGACGAGGTGGATATGATATCCCACAATGTCTGTGAGTGTGCGCATCTGGAAGGGGCTTTCCTCTATATATTCCGGCAGGAGATTCGTCAGACGGATCTCAATGCAGTCCCCTGCGTTTGCGCGGATGACAAGGGGCTCCACGCGGAGCTTGCAGCTCTCAACTTTTTTGATATAGGCATCCAGCCCGCCGTGGCGTTCCAGTTCTTCCTTCAATACGAAAAATCTTCCCTGGGGGTCGTGCCAGCCATAGCGGTTATAGGTGATTTTTGCTTGGACAACTGCTATCTCAAAAACCTTTACCGGAAATTCATCTTCATGCGGATAGGGAGGTTTTCCATTCGGAGGACACGGACAACCGTGTTTCGCGTCTGTGTGACACGGGCAGGTGTCGGTGTAGAGCGCGCCCGGCTCAAAGTTCGGCACAAAATTGTTTACTTCCAGATCTGTGGGCTCGATCTTGTTTTCTCCGTCTGCGTCCAGAATGCCAAGGGGCGGCTGCAGAGGCGCTTCCCCGAAGGTTCCATTGATAAAGTTTGGATAGCCCGGGTGCTTTTTGTCTTTCTTCGGGGGCGCTTTCCGGTCTGCAAGCGGCATCAGCGGGGGAATGACAGTTCCGTCCGGCAGGCGTCCGGTGCCGTCCTCCAGACGGTCGTAGATCCGCCACAGCGTCCACATGCCCTCGTGAAAATGCGGGTAGAGGTGGCAGTGGAAGATCGCGTCACCGATCATTCCATTCAGGCTTCCCGCGCCGTGGAGAATGTCGAGCGTGTAGCACTCCTGCGGGCTGATGGAGATGGAATCGATGATCGTGGAATTTGGATTTTCGCCCTCCAGACGCCACTGGTGATTGTGGAGATGAAACACATGAGTTTCCTTGATGCCGCCGTGGATCAGGCGGATCTTGGACGGATCGCCGACGTACGCTTTTAGGATCGGAGGCGCGGGATCGCCGTATACCCACGAACTCATGGAGATGTCCTCGCCGGAATCTGCCGGGTTGTGGGACAGCGGGTGCCGGTTTCGCATCGGTTCTGAGCGGTAGCTGATGCCGGTGGTGGCAGAGGGCAGACCGGTGTGGTGATCCAGCGGCTGATTGCCGTTTTTGTCCTTGATCTCCAGCTCGTCGTGGAAAAACACGGCATATTCACGGAAGGCAGGGTTTGTGGGGTGGTAGATATCTGCAAACAGACCGCTTTCCAGCTCTTTTCCGTTCTCGGGATCCAGCCAGCGCGACTGTGGAGCTTCCACGATGATCGCACCGAACAGACCATGCACATTTGTACCATCCTCATTGCCTGTCGGATCTCCCATGTCGTGGAAGATATAAACTCCCTCATGTTTGGCGTACCAGGTGTAGGTGATCCGGTGGAAGGTGGTAGAATCCTTGTTATAACCCACGCTTGCACCGTCCGAGGTCTGAACGTCATACGCCAGACCCTGCACGTGGATAGAGAGTGGGCGGTTTAAGGAGTGGGTAAATGTGATGACAACGGTGTCACCTTTATTTGCACGGATGACGAGCGGTTTTACTTCATCACAGGGCTGGGGAATATCCTGCAAAAAGTTTTGCATGGCACATTCGCGGACGTGGTCGGCGTCTTTTTTGAGCACATATAAGAGACCGTTCGGATCGTGGTCGCCGTATTTGTTATATACAATCGGAATCTCTATCGTTTCGATTTCGTAGAAGCGTTTCTTTTCGGGTGTGGGATAACGGCATAATTCCATGGTAATGTCCTCCGGATATCATTATTTGTATTGGTAAGGAGAAGGTACAGGATCGTCCTGCCGGTCGCCTAAAATACGGATATAGTGATTTGCCTCACGCAGAACATGGTCCGCGAGGAGCGGAAGAATGATGGAGGCGATCGTGTTGTTCAGAATACCCTGTGCACCTGCAGACTTGAATTCGCGGTATTTTAACGTCTCGGCCAGTGAGAGCTCTGTTAAGGATTGGCTGCCCGGAACATCCGGTCTTTCGGCCAGTGCCAGGAGCTTTTTGTAGTCTCCGGCAAAGTCGTTTGCCGTGCTCACAAGCGCATCCTCAGACGGATCTAAAAGACCGCGGATAAATAGCGCATGCTCCATCATGATCCGGTTCCAGAAATTTTCACTGCCATACATGTTCGCAGGGACGTTCCTTTTGCCACGATTGATCGTTTCGGACATATCTGCAAGAGAGTTTCTTCTGTCACGCTCCGATCTATCTGCAGAGGCGCCTCGATCATCGCGCTCCAATGAGGCGATGGTGTCGCGGTACAGCTCGGCTTCGCGGATGATGTGCTTGATCAACAGCGGATAGTTCGCGGTGAACAGTGCACCGTTTTCCACAGCCTGCAGGATGTTTCCCTTGAAGGTGATCAGTCCGTCCAACAGGCGGAGCGCACGCTGGTTGATGGAAGAAATCGTCCGGTTCAGTGCGCGGTTTTCCCTCATGTCAGTGTCTGGGCGCAGATTCTGTTCCATCACGGTAAGACGGGTGTTGATCGGAATGCCGCTCAGGCGCTGTGTTTTTCTTTCAGCCGGAAGCGTAAACCGGGTCGTCAGTTCATCGGAACTGAGGATTCTCCCGTTGACATTGCCATCACTGATCCGGATCACTTCAGCGAGAAGCTCTTCAAACTGCCTGCGGAACCGGTCGGCTGTCTGTATCCAGTCCTGATCCTTGCAGGGGAAGCCAGCCTGGAGGAAGAGCGCATGCTCCTTCATGATCCTTGCAAAAAATAAATGGGTCTCTATTGATAAAGATGCATAATTCTTCATGGTTGCACATACCTTTTAGTTTATTGTCTTTATAATATATGTGGCGATTTGGTGACTGTTCACAAGGCACGTAGCCCGCAGTAAATGCTGGCTACCGCACGAAAAGTAACCGAGGATGAGGATATATATTGTAAACGTGGGATGTGGAACAGTTAAGTGACTTGTCAGAGTGGAAATTTAATGATAATATAAATTTGTGGGTTTTAGAGAATTATATATAAAATATAGCATATAATTCTCTAAAAACGATAATTAATATGCTGTTTTAGAGAATTATGAGGTATAAATGATGGTTGGTAGAAAAACAGAACAGAATACATTGAAAAATTGTTTGCAGTCATCCCGTGCTGAATTTCTAGTAGTCTATGGGAGACGACGTGTTGGAAAAACATTTTTGATCAAAGAGTATTTTAACAATTCATTTTCATTTTTTGCAACTGGACTTTCGAACGCAAAAACGAAAGAGCAACTGAAAGTTTTTAATGGAAGCCTTTTGGAATATGGTTCCACAGAGAAGAAAGTGCCTAAAGACTGGTACGAGGCTTTTATGAGGCTAAAAGCTTTGTTGCAGATGAGTGATGTAACAAGAGATCCGGTCAGCGGAAAGAGGGTTGTGTTTTTGGATGAACTTCCATGGATGGACACGGCCAGATCTGATTTTAAAAGTGCATTAGAATTCTTCTGGAACAGTTGGGGATCGTCACAAAATGACCTCTTACTAATTGTATGCGGCTCAGCAACATCATGGATCATTGACAATCTGCTGGGTAACAGAGGCGGACTTTATAATAGAATCACTAGGCAGATCCATTTGCTTCCATTCACGCTAGGCGAATGCAAGGAACTGTATGAGTTAAATAACATCCGCTTGACAAGACAGCAGATGATAGAGAGTTATATGATATTTGGTGGAATTCCATATTACTTGAATTGCTTTGACCATCGATTGAGCCTGGCGCAGAATGTGGAGGAACTCTTATTTAAACAGACGGGGCAGTTATATTATGAATACGACCGGTTGTTGGGTTCATTATTCAAACACTATGAACGTCATGCTGCCATCATAGACGCTGTCTCTCACAGAAAGGGAGGAATGACCCGGGTTGAGTTAGCCAAAATACCAGTGGTAGGGGACGGAGAACCACTTACAAAAGCATTGAATGAGTTGGAACAGAGCGGATTCATCAGAAAATATAAAAATTATGCAAAGCAAAAGCAAAGTTTTTATTTTCAGCTCATAGATCCGTTTATGTTTTTCTGTTTCCATTTTATAAAAAATCGTGAACATGAAAGCTGGATGTCATATATAAATTCTCCCGGTTATTTTTCATGGGCTGGAAATGCGTTTGAATTGGTATGTTTGCTGCATGTAAATCAGATCAAGAATGCACTTGGTATATCCGGAGTAGAAACAGTAGAGTATGCATGGAGAAGTAGCGTTTCTCAGCCGGGTGCACAGATTGATCTTTTGATAGACCGAAAAGATGGCGTCATTAACATATGCGAATCGCAATATACGATGGCACCTTTTGTGATAGATGCCGATTATGAGAAAGTACTTCGAAATAAACTGAATGCATTTATAAATGAAACCTCATGTAAAAAAGCATTGCATCTAACGATGATAGCTGTAAATGGAGTAGCTCATAACGACTATGCAGGAATTCTCCAAAATGAGATAACAGGAGAGGATCTATTTGCTTAATCACCGGAAATGTAATCGGCTTCAGAAAAAGATTGACAAATATCTATATGATGTTATAATGGACTCATGAAAACACATTGATGAATTTCAATATATGGAGACATGCTGATGAATAATAAAAAAATGGCGGCAATGTTCAAGGCATTTGGCGATGAAAACAGAATACAGATCTTAGAACTGCTGCGGGACGGAGAGCGGTGTGCCTGCAGGCTGCTGGAGGAAATGAAGATTACGCAGCCGACATTGTCGCATCATATGAAGATCCTGTGTGATTCCGGTATTGTGGTTGGAAGGAAAGAAGGAAAGTGGATGCATTATTCCATTTCAGAGGATGGTATCGGGGATGCCATGCGTTATCTGGAGGAATTGAAAAATGTTTAAAAATATTTGGGATTTTTTCCAAAATGAGATTCTGGGAATGAAATGGCTGAACAGACTCATTGGCAGTGGTCTGGAAGCAGCCGGATTGGATATGGGCAGCAGAATGGGTGGAAGCATACGGTTTTTTATTTATGATACGATCAAGATCATGGTACTGCTTGGCTTCCTGATTTTGCTGATTTCCTATATTCAAAGCTATTTTCCACCGGAGCGGGCCAAGAAAATACTGGGGAGATTTAAAGGGATCTGGGCGAATATTATCGCTGCCCTCCTTGGAACAGTAACTCCGTTCTGTTCCTGCTCATCCATACCATTATTCATGGGGTTTACCAGTGCGGGGCTGCCCTTGGGCGTCACTTTTTCATTTCTGATCTCCTCACCGATGGTGGATCTGGGTTCGCTTGTGCTGCTGATGAGTATTTTTGGATGGAAGGTAGCGATCGTGTACGTGATCGTCAGCCTTGTGATCGCGGTCATTGGTGGAACTTTTATTGAAACAATGCATCTGGAGGATCAGGTAGAGGAATTTATCCGGAATGGAAAAGTGATCGATCTTCCGCAGGAAGAACTTACAAAAAAGGATCGCCTGAAATATGCGTGGGAAAAGGTCATGTCAACAGCAAAAAAGGTTGCTCCTTATGTGCTGATCGGTGTCGGTATCGGTGCAGTTATTCATAACTGGATACCGGAGGAGATCATTGTAAAAATACTCGGCACAGGCAATCCCTTTGGTGTTATTATTGCCACAATCGCCGGAGTGCCCATGTATGCGGATATCTTTGGCTGTATTCCAATCGCGGAAGCGCTGCTTGCGAAAGGAGCAAGGTTAGGCGTTGTACTTTCTTTTATGATGGGTGTTACCACGCTGTCGCTTCCGTCAATGATCATGTTAAGGAAAGCAGTAAAGCCGAAGCTACTTGGAATATTTATTGCAATCTGCACGATCGGAATTATCATTGTTGGATATTTCTTCAATGCGTTTCAGTATTTATTAATATAAGGGGGTAGCTGTTAGCAATGCCATTAAGCTAGATGTTCGATAAAGTGTTCGACAAGATATTTTTCGAAAAAAAACTATGAAAGCAGGAAAAACGGAGCAGTAAATTGACTTTCTGGCACGCCAAAAAGACAGATGACAATCATCTGTCAAAAAAACTATTCAGTTAAGTGAATTACCGGTATCCGAAATGTATCGCGCCGATTCCACGAAGAGCTCTGTCGCATTGCCGGAACTCTGTTTTAATTGCCATCCCGGGGACGTTTCTTTTGTCACAATGAGTGTCCCTTTGTCTCGTTTCGGATGGATGCAATGACGACGGATTGCGATAGGGTATGGTAAGAAAACAAAGTAACGAAAAAAGTAACGAAACGGTATCAGTCAAGGTAGCCGAATTGTCACCCGCCAGGAGGGAGAATATTATGATACGGAAGTTGGAGGTAAAGGTGGATTTGCCGCAGTACGTGGTGGCAACAGATGTGGCGTTTGCGCAGATGGATGCGTGGTATGGACATACCAGAAGAGACTTGAAGCTGGATCTGATCTATCCGGAGGATATGACAGGAAAGAAATATCCCTGTATTGTATGGATTTGCGGGGGAGCGTGGCTGACAATGGACAAATCGGCGCATCTTTTCTATCTTTCGCAGCTTGCCCGAGCCGGGTTTGCAGTAGCAAGCGTGGAATATCGTACATCAAATGAAGCTGTGTTTCCCGCACAATTGCAGGATGTGAAAGCTGCGATCCGATATTTGAGAGCGCATGCGGAAAGATACCGGATCGATCCGGACAGAGTTGGCGTGATGGGCGAGTCGGCAGGCGGATACCTCTCTGCTATGGCAGCTCTGGTCGATGATCCGGTTTATGATGTGGGCGATTATACAGATTTTGACAGCAGTGTGCAGGCGGCATGTCCGTGGTATCCGCCTACTGACCCGGAAGGGTTTACGCGCGTGTCTCCCGAGGAGGCAGCGGGTGCTCCGGAATCTTTATTGCTGGGCAAAAACATTGCCCGTCACAAGGAGGATGCCATCAGGATTTCACCTCTTTCTTATGTGACGAAGGAGGCTCCGCCATTTCTGATCATTCATGGAACGCAGGATCGTACAGTGCCGTTTGCACAAGGGAAAGTCTTATATGAGAGACTGCAGGAGAAAGGCTGCGATGCTGCCCTTTTGGAACTGACAGGCGCAGAGCATGCGGATATCCGTTTCTTCCAGCAGGAAGTTTGGGATGAAATCATTTCATTTTTTAGGGAGAAGCTTTCTTAAAGGCTTCTCCTAAAATAATGGCCAAGACTATACTTTCGTCTAGTTCTATTTTGGATCTGTGTATGTTATTATGGTTCAGATAAGATGAGATTTCTGTAAAAGTGCTTTCTTATATTCGGCAGGGTCATATAATCTGCATCCGAGAGTTGCACCTTACGCAGATATCTCATGGAACTGAAAAAATTTGGATGACATGGCTTTTTTCGTAAGCAGAAGAGAAGGACACAGAAGGAACACAGGATGAAGCGGAAAAAAGATTTTGAAATCAGTTTTTTTATTGTGGGATGCATTCTCATGAATTATGCGGGAAAGATGGTAGCTGAAAAACTGGCATTGCCTATCTGGCTGGATTCGGTCGGAACCGTTTTTACGGCATATGTGTTTGGACCGGTATGTGGCGCGATTGTGGGGACGACTGCCAATATCATTTACAGCCTGCACGCTCCGATTGCGTTGTTATACTGCCTTACCAATATTGCTGTCGGTGTCACGGTAGGAATTTGTGCAAGAAAAGGGTTTCTGCGGAGCGTTTTTGGGGTGCTATCCACTGCATTTGTTGTCACTGTGCTTTCGGTTGCAATTTCCACACCCCTAAATTATATCCTTGCAGACGGCATGACTGGGAATATATGGGGAGACGGCGTGTCAAAAATGCTGCAGGAGATGGGATGTCATACTGTGATCAGCAATATCGTGGGAGAGTTTTATACGGATTTTTTGGATAAGGTGCTAACGCTCCTTTTATTATTTTTTGCGGTTCGCTTGATTAGAGTGAGAAAGCACAAGGGCGAGACGGATACGGAAAAAGGGCATAAGAGTAGTGCCGATGGGACGGAAAAAAGTGTTGCAAGGCTGTTACTTTTACTGCCTGCATTTTTGATGTTTTTGACAAGTACTACGGCTTATGCCGAGAACAGTGATTTAGACGGGAAAACAGTGCAGTCTGATTTCAGTCGTTATATCCAGACTGTTTACAATGGGGAAAACGGACTGCCAGGCGGCGCGTCCAATGATATTGCGCAGACAAAGGATGGTGTTCTGTGGATCGGTACCTATGGTGGTCTGTATCGTTACAGCGGAAACGACTTTAAGTGGATGAACGAATTTGAGGCAGTAAAGACAGTGAATTGTCTCTATACGGATGAAGCAGGGAGATTATGGATTGGGACGAATGACAACGGAATTGCCATCTGCACCAACCAGAAGATTGTCAATGTGGTCGGTCGCAAGGAAGGGCTTCCTTCAGATTCTGTCCGTTGTATCACGGAGAGCTCGGAGGGGTATTACTATGTCGGCACAACAGACAGTCTTGTCGTCATGACGCTGCTCGGCGGTTTGAAGGTGTATGAGACGATACCGGAAATTGTGTATGCTGACAGTATCAGCGCCGATCAAAGCGGTAATGTTGCGGCGGTTACAAACGAGGGTGACTTCTATCTTTTGCACGGTACGCAGATTGTCACATGCATGACGGCCGAAAAAGCGGGAGAATTCTACAACTGTTGTGCTTTTGACGAAGAGGGAAGGCTGTACCTTGGTACTTCTTCAAACCGGATAGAGGTCTACGAGATTGCTGAAAACAGAATAGAAAAACAGACAACGTTGGTATGCGGCAAGCTGAAGGATATCAATTCCATTACCATATCGGAAGATCATGTCATCTTTGTCTGCGCGGATAACGGTATCGGGTATCTTCGGACAAGGGGAAATTACTGTTCCATTGATTCGGACAGCTTTAACAGCTCTATTGACCATATGCTGATTGATTATCAGGGCAATCTGTGGTTTACTTCCTCCAGACTTGGGCTGCTTCGTATGTGTCCGTCTGTTTTTTCGGAGATATATGAAGAAGCCGGGCTTGAAGAGAATGTGGTGAACACGATTACCAAATGGCAGGGAGATTTATATTTTGGAACAGATAGCGGGCTGGATGCGATGAGCGCAAAGTTTCTGATTGCAAAGAAGAATGCGATTACACAGATGCTCTCCGGTGTCAGAATACGTTGTCTGATGGTGGATTCTGCAAACCATTTGTGGATTTGTACCTCGGGTAAGGGAATTTGTGAAGTGTCTGAGGATGGAGAGGTAAAAATCTATGACAGCAAAACAGGTATGCGGGGAGACAAAATGCGTTCTGCCATGGAGACTGCGGACGGAACCATTGTTGTGGCAGGAGATTCCGGAATTTCATTTATCAAAGACGGTGTTGTGACAGATACGATCGGCTCTGCGGAAGGGCTTGCAAATCCAAAGGTACTGACACTGTATGAGTGTGCGGACGGCAGTATTCTGGCGGGAACGGATGGGAACGGCGTTGCAGTGATCAAGGATGGTCGTGTGACAGATACAATCAGGCAGGAGGACGGGCTCAGTTCAGATATCATTTTGAAGATTGTCCCCAATTCTGATGATAACGGTTTGTTTATTGTAACATCGAACGGATTGTGCTACGCGCAGGAGGATGGTAGCATCCGTATTTTGGACAATTTTCCGTATTACAATAACTTTGATGTCATTGAGGGAAACAACGGTGAATTGTTTGTGCTCAGTTCTGCAGGAATCTATGTGGTTGACAAGGAGGAACTCCTGGCGGGCGGTCAGCTCAGCTACGAACTGTTGGATGCCAGAAAAGGTCTGCGTCTCGGACTGACACCAAATTCCTTTCCGTATATGGATGAGGAGGACGAACTGTATCTGTGTGGTGACAGAGGAGTGGTTTGCATTAATCTGAACCAGTATGATATCACCGAGAGATCCTATCGCATGCTGCTTACGCAGATTGAGGTGGATGGGGAAGTCTATCCCGTGGAAAAGGGAGAGGCCATCCATATTCCACGGGGTGCGGAGAAGATTGATATAACGCCCGAGATTGTTAATTTCTCGATTCATGATCCTGAAATCCGCATCTATCTGGAAGGGTTTGACAAAATGGGGCGCAGTATGCTGAAGAGCGAAATGAAGCACATCATTTACACGAATCTGCCTTCCGGGGAGTACCGGTTCCACATTGCGGTGCTTGACAGTAAGACAGGTGGTGTGATCGCAGAAAACTCTTATCAGATTATTAAGGTAAAAGAAATCTACGATAACTGGTGGTTCCGTCTCTACGTGGGCTGCGTGGCCGTATTGTTCATAGCGTATCTGACATGGCTGTTTTTCCGGACACAGATCCAGAAAACGCTCCGTATGCAGCGGATGGAACTGGAGTGGACAACGCGCCAGGTGCAGATGGGCAATGAGACGATTATGACTATCGCGCAGGCGGTCGATGCAAAGGACGAAAATACCAGCCAGCATTCCGTCCGCGTATCGGAATACTCAGTGATGATCGCGCGCAGGCTCGGCTATGACGATGAGGCGTGTGAGCAGCTGCGACGGACGGCAATCCTGCATGATATCGGAAAGATCGGAATACCGGACCGCGTACTGAATAAACCGGGAAAACTGACGGATGAGGAATATGTCATCATGAAATCACATGTGGAAAGAGGCGCGGAGATCCTTAAAAACTTTACGCTGATCGACCATGTGGAGGAGGGTGTCCTATACCACCATGAGCGGTATGACGGTCGAGGTTATACGCATGGCCTCAAGGGTGAAGAAATTCCTATAAATGCGCGGATTATCGGAATTGCCGATGCATTTGATGCGATGACTGCTAACCGTGTTTACCGCAAAAAGCTTGATTTTTCGCATGTGCTTTCTGAAATGGAAAAGGGAAAAGGAACACAGTTTGATCCAAAGCTTGTGGATATTTTGCTCGGACTGATTGAAGATGGCACAATTGATGTCAAGCGCATGTATCAGACAAGTGACAGTAGGGAGACGAAAGATGAAGGCTGAGAATAAACGAAACTATGTAATTACAATAATGAGTGCAGTCGTTGTCATTTTATTTGCATTTGTGCTCCATTATTTCCTACATGGCAGGGATGAAGGGAAGACTGTCAAGGTCGGATTTATCTACGTGGGTGATACCAGCAGCGGCTATACCAACAATTTTGTCAATGCGCAGAACGCAGTAGAAAAAGCATATGAGGGACGCGTGGAGACTGTTTCCAAATTCAATGTGCCGGAGGATGAGGTGGAAGGCTCCTTGCAGGAGCTGGTTGACGCAGACTGTGATGTTATTTTCACAACGAGCTACGGATACGGCGTAAAGGCAAAGGAATATGCCGCGAAATATCCGGATATCCAGTTCTGTCAGGCAACCTGCAGCAATGCCAATGAAGAGCCGCACCTTGCCAATTATCATACCTATATGGGGAAAATATATCAGGGGAGATATATCAGCGGTGTTGTTGCGGGTATGAAACTTCAGGAGCTTATCGATACAGAAAAAATTACGCCCAAGCAGGCAAAAGTTGGATATGTCGGTGCATATCCGTATGCGGAAGTGATTTCGGGGTATACGGCCTTCTTTCTTGGTGTCCGGTCTGTAGTGTCGGAGGCTACCATGACAGTGAAGTATACAAATTCCTGGGAGGATTTTCATCTCGAGAAGCAGTGTGCGAAGCAGCTGATCGAGGAGGGGTGTATCATTATTTCGCAGCATTCCGATACGTCAGGTCCGGCGATGGCCTGCGAGGAGACGGAACGTACACAGATCGTCTATTATGTCAGCTACAATGAAAGTATGCGGGATATCGCTCCCACTACCTATCTGACAGGTTCAAAGATTGACTGGGAACCCTATATCATGCAGGCGACAGAGGCTGTTCTTTCGGATAAAGCGATTGAGAAGTGCGTAGGGGCAACGATTAACGGAAATGATGCCGGAGCAGGCTTTGAGCAGGGATGGGTACAGATGCTTGAGCTGAATGAATTCGTGGCTGCAAAGGGATCAGCGCAGCGGATCGAGGAACTGATACATGACTTTCGGCAGAACAAGATCACCGTCTTTCAGGGAGACTATATCGGTGTAGACCCGGAGCATCCGGATGACAGGATTGATCTGAGCGAAGGATATGTTGAGAATGAAACAAGCTCGGCTCCAACCTTTCACTATATTTTGCAGGATGTGATCACGATCGAGTAGGCGACTTGGGGCATGCGGAGAATAACAGGGCTGCAAATCTGACTGCAAAGGTTGTACATTGTTCGCAAGGCATAGCTGGGTATGTGGTCTTGTCAGAACAGAAAAATGGAAACAAAAGCTGTGATGACAAAAAATATCTTAAAAAGAAAAAGGTGGCAGGATGCACGTTTCAAGAAAAGAACGGATGGAGAGCTTTGACCAAAAACATTATGTGAGACCGCATCTGGCTTACAGTAAGATGAAGCTGGCGGAAGAGAGCGGGAAAACTGTATGGCTGTATGGCGCGACCAGTTATGGAAAGACCAGCTTCATCAATTCCTATTTTGGGAACCGTCATATCACATATTTTTCGGCAAATCAGTTGCAGGAGGCAGATCTGATCACTTCGGAGGAGTTGCGTGGTACCATTGTGATCGACGATCTGCAGACCTTGCTGTGTCCGGATATCTGTCAGGATATTTGGAAAGCCATAGAAAAGCTTGTCATGAAAGAAGATGCATGGCTTATTTTAATTTCGCGAGGAAAAATCCCGAAGTGGTTGCATGGCACTTTTATCAAGCATCCTTTTACGGTCATTGAGGAGAAGGATCTGGAATTATCCGATGCCGAAATTGAGAAGCTGATTCAGAAGTGGGAAGTCCATCTTACAAAGGAGCAGGTGACAGCGCTTAGTGTAAGTGCGTTGCACAATGCTTATTTTATCAGTCTGACACTGGCGCATCTGTCAAAGGGGGAGGAATATAAGACGTCGCTTCTGAAGGTGGTGCAGCAGCAGTTTTGGGATTATCTGGAGCTGCATGTCTATGAACAGTGGGAGCCGCAGATGCAGGATTTTCTGCTCAGGCTTTCGATCGTGGAGCGCTTTACAGTTCCGATGGCCAGAATGATTACAGGAAAGAATGATGCGGAATATCTGCTGCGTCAAGCTATGGAGATCGGCAATTTTTTGATTGAGCATGTGGAGGGCGGTATTTGTGAAAACGATCCTGCTTCAGTCTCTTACGAAATGCGAAGGACATTGCTTTTATCCCTGCGCAGATGGATGTATAAAAAATATGATGAAGAAAGAATCAGAACGCTGTATTGTAATGCCGGTTTGTACTATGAGATGAACAATGAACCGCTTAGGGCGCTTGAGATGTATCAGAAGGGGCAGGCAAATGATCGAATGCTTTGTCTGCTGGTCGAAAATGCAAGACTTGATCCGGGGTCAGGGCATTATTTTGAACTGCGCAAGTTTTATCTGGCATTGCCAAGGGAGGATATCAGAAAAAATCCCGATCTGATGTGCGGAATGAGTATGCTCAATTCTCTGCTCCTCGATCAGGAGGAGAGTGAGTATTGGTATGGGGAATTGAAAGCATTTGCACAGCAGCAGACGGGCAGCCTGTTGCGATATACAAAATCCTTGATTCTCTATCTGGATATCGGACTGCCTCATCGCGGCACTTTTGATTTGATTGAGATAATCAAGCATGCCGGAACGCTCCTAGAATGCAGAAAGGTTGTATTACCGGAGTTTTCGGTGACCTCCAATCTGCCCTCGATGATGAACGGTGGCAAGGATTTTTGTGAGTGGTCCAAAAGTGATGTACAGCTTGCTCGCAGCATCGGTAAGGTTGTGTCTTTCGTGCTCGGAAAATACGGCAAGGGACTTGTGAATCTGGCACTGGCGGAGAGCTTTTTTGAAAAGGGAGCAGACCGCTATGAGGTGGCTACGCTGCTTGCGAACGGCAGAATGCAGGCTGACAGCGGGGGAAAGCTGGAGCAGGTTTTTGTGGCGGACGGTCTGATGGCATGGCAGTCTGTTTTTGATGGAAAACTGACATTCGCGAAAGACCGATTGGAGAGTTTCTATAAAAAGGCTGAGGCAGAACGTGAGGAAAAGCTGATTCCGAATATTGAAACGTTTCTGGTACGACTTGAACTTTACAGCGGTAATATCGCGGTCGCACTTCGCTGGATGGAAAGTGCTCCCGACGAAAATGTAGAGTTTATATCCATTTACCGGTTCCATTATTTGACAAAGGTACGTATCTATCTGTGCACCGGAAAATATGAGCTTGCGGTGGATCTTTTGCAAAAGCTTTTGTATTATACGGAAGTCATGAAGCGCACCTTCGTCAGGATGGAGTGCGAGCTGTTGCTCGCCATCACGCAGCAGAGAATGGGTTATGACGGATGGGATGAAACATTGCAAAGGTGTCTTGATGAGGCACAGGAGTATCATTTTGTGCGGCTTGTCACAAGGGAGGCCGGAGCAGCTTATAAGCTGCTCAAGATGACTGCATGGAAGCCGCAGGATAAGACCTTTTATAAGGAGCTTTTGGAGGAAGCAGGGCGTATGGAGAAACTCTATCCCGCTTATCTGAAGACCGGAGCGAAGGAAGTGGTGCTCGGTGAGAATGCACTGGCAATCCTAAAGCTCCAGGCAGAGGGATTTTCTGTGGCACAGATTGCCAAACGGCTCCACATTCAGGAGGGAACTGTCAAATACCACAGCTCTCAGACCTACCAGAAGCTCGGCGTCAAGGACAAATCCGGCGCTGTAGCGGAAGCCTACCGGAGAGGGCTGATATAGGTTCAAACTTTAGGGACGCTTCTTTAAGGGACTTTACCAAGGCTACCACCATCAAAGTGCCAAAGAAGAAGCTTGCTGCATATAAGAAGTTATTTAACATGTAATAAGCAAGAATTCTCCCACCTCTGCAGGTGGCGAGATGAATTGCAAAATTAATGCAAAATAAATGAAATAGAACACTTGTTCGATGTGGAAAAATGTGATATACTATAGCCAAAGAACGAAGGTATTGGCTGATTGGTAATTTTGGTTAGGGAGGAAAAGCATTGAACAAGGCATATAGATTCAGAATCTATCCGAATAAAGATCAGGTAGTCCTGCTGTCTAAAACATTTGGCTGCTGCAGATTTCTGTATAATGCCATGTTGTCCGATAAGATCAGTGAGTATAAAACAACCGGAAAGATGTTAAAGAACACACCGGCTATGTATAAGAAGGAGCATTCTTTCCTGAAGGAAGTGGATTCGCTGGCGCTTGCAAAT
>JAQYOU010000044.1 GCA_028727105.1 bacterium | reverse complement strand
GATCGTACCGCCAAGCACACCTGCATCCTGACTGTAGACAAACACAAGATTTCCATCGATCAGTCCGTGTCCGATAACAACACCATCTGAAGGAGTATCTGTGTTTGACAAGTCGAAATCCGTGCTTCTTGCAGTAACAAGCGAGCCGATTTCCATAAAACTGTTCTCGTCGACTAATCCGGCGATGCGCTGCATTGCCAAATTATCATTACCATTACTCATTCTTTCTACCTCCGTATATATTTTCGTGCTTAATTTTTTAGAAAGCAAAAATTTCGCTATAGTAAGTATATAGGTTTTGTCATTCTTTTTCAATAGTAATTGTTAAAAATTTAGCAACTCTTAAACAAAAAAAGTCGTGAACAAAAATCGCAAATAATATCCCGGGTCTTTGACACGGATCTCATTTTCAGAATAAATACCTGCACAGTATACAAGATCCATTGTTCCATCTGCATGTTCAATATAATAACACACCTTTCCGCACTCCTGACCAAGCTCTACCGGTGCGGTTTTTGAAAAGCTGATCTGTCTTTTTTGCACAAGCTTTTCATCCGAACGCAAAAGAAGACGGATCGGTTCGTGATTTGCTTCTTTTAAATACGCCAGCGGTGTTTCATATGGGTCACCATTTTCTGCTGCACCATCTGTGACGGGATACTCTAACAAGCCAATGGGCTTTGGAGCCTCTTTGTAATCATAGTTGTCGACCCCGTAAGAAAACAAGGTTTTGCAATCTGTCCATTTATAGGATTTATGATTGGGCCATCCGCATCCCAAAAGAGCAACCGTAAACACACGATCGTCTCTCTTCAAGGCACCGACATAGCAATAACCCGCATCTGCAGTAAAACCGGTCTTTCCTGACAACGCGCCATCCATCATCTGCAAAAAAGCATTGTGATTGTGACAGGAAAAGGAACGCTTCCCCGTAAGATCCGTAAAGGTGTGCTCCGAAGTTCCCGTGATCTTCAAAAACTCATCTGTTTTTGGAGAACGCATCACACAATAGGACATGATCCTTGCAAGATCGATCGCACTTGTTCCGTGAAAATTTACTCCATCTGTTTCATCAAGCCCATTCGGCGTAATAAAATATGTCTGTGTACACCCAAGTTCCTCTGCCTTTTCATTCATAAGCTTTGCAAATGCTTCCACGCTTCCGCCAACATGCTCTGCGATCGCCACTGCAGAATCATTATGTGATTCCAGCATGAGGGAATAACATAGATCTTCCAGCCGGTAGCTTTCCCCTTCGTTCATATTCAATTGGACATCCGGCTGACGCGCAGCACGCTTCGACACAGTTACCGTATCATTTAAATCCGCGCGTTCCAGCGTAAGTATGAGTGTCATGATCTTTGTTGTACTGGCGTTTGCCCGGTGTACAGCGCCTTCCTTTTCATACAAAACACGTCCGCTGTCTGCATCCATCAGACATGCTGACAATGCATACAGCTGACCCGGTCCTTCCACTTTTTCTGCAGCAAAAATTGCGATTTTTGTAACGGACATCACAAGGAGCATACAAGCGATCATAAGTCCTATCTTTTTCCGCCAATGATACATGCTTTCACCTGTTTGAATGCTTTGTATCATCCTATACAAAAACATTTCATTTCATACAAATATTTCATTGTGTCTGGGCGAAAATGTGGTATAATTTTCTCTATAAATATTTCTGCGAGGTGAAATAGTATGAAATTACTTGAAGAGAAAATACTCCGTGACGGCGTGGCTGTCAATGAAAACATTTTAAAGGTTGACAGCTTTATCAACCATCAGGTGGATCCTGAGCTGATGATAGCGCTTGGCAATGAACTTGCCGAACATTTTAAAGATCACGGTGTTACAAAGATCGCCACGATCGAAAGCTCAGGCATCGCTCCTGCACTGGCCTGTGCGATGGCGCTGGGCGTACCAATGATCATTCTGAAAAAACAGCCCTCAAAGACACTGAACAGTGATCTGTATCAGACGATCGTAACATCGTATACGAAGGGAACCAGTTATGAACTGACACTTTCCAGCAAATATATTACTGCCGATGACCATGTTCTTATCATTGATGATTTTCTGGCTAACGGCGAAGCTGCAACAGGGGCGCTCAGACTGATCCGGAAGGCACACGCAACCATCGCAGGAATTGGTATCCTGATTGAAAAATCTTTTCAGCCGGGCCGTGAAAAATTGATCTCGCAGGGTATTGATGTGTACTCACTTGCACGGATCAAAAAGATGGACAAGGATTATATCGAATTTTGTGAAGACTAACAAAAATAAAAAGAAGATCTGGTTTTCGTTCTTGAAAAGCAGATCTTCTTTTTATCTTAGGGCATATAAATGTAATTCACTCGCTGTACACTGCTCATATTTCCATATTCATCTACCAGGATGACCGAAAGAACGTTGTTGCCCTCCGGCATGGAGATACCGCCATTATATTTTTTTGATGCAGTGGTAGGATTGGAACCATTCCATGTATAATAGGCACTACAACCCTCCGGCACGTTGACGTAGATCGTCTGAGGACTCAGATACTCACCGCTGTTTGGAGTAACTGCAGGCATTCCCAGCTGATACCGTCTTTGAACCGTCAGTTCCGCTGACACAACATTACTGTAATAACCCTCCTCATTACATGCAACAGCCCGGATCTGAAACGTACCGGTCGAAAGCTTGATCGGAGCATAATAAAGCAAGCCGTTAGTTACCGGAGAACTGCCATCCAGGGTATAATAAATATTCAACCCTTCTGCAGCACGGATCGTGAGCGTGTCTCCGGCCCGCACGGCTTCTGTCGGAATCTCGATCTCCGGTGCTTCTACCAGATAATCTGTAAACAATGCGGTCAATCCACTTCCTGCACAGGCATCATAAAACCGGTATAATCCTTCAAAATCATTTGCCTCCACATAAACGCGGATCAATTCCCTGCAGGCATATACGTTCTCGGGATCTATCTCCAGGATCTGCTGTAAAGAAGCGATCTGACCATCACGATCATTTTGTCTGCCACACAGCCACGCCAGCCAGAATCGATCCGTCAGTTCCCCGTCTGTCCGGGATATTTTCTGTTTCAGATAAGATTTTGCACCTTGATCATCTGCATCCGCAAGAAGCTGAACGAGCTGTACCTGCTCATCCTGTACACAGTCCTTCTGTATTCGATCAGCATTCATTTTCACAGCAAAAGACAAAACAACCAAAAGCAGAAATCCGATGATCGCAGTAAGGCTTGCAGCATAGAGGTTCTTTTTCTGTAAAACCGGTCTGAGAACACAGGACCGATCCGGCAGCTTTTCAGACATCTGCTCATTCTGAAAGTCAAGAAAAAATTCTTCTTCCATTACATTGTAGGCAGAAACGATCTGCACTTCTGCACCACATTTCGAACAATACAGATTTCCGGTCTTGATCTCTTCACCACATTTTTTACACTTCATGACGCCCTCTCATCTATCTGGTCATAGCTTCCACACAATTATTCATCAGCATAGCGATCGTCATCGGTCCGACACCACCGGGAACCGGCGTGATCGCTCCTGCAACAGGTTCAACCTGATCAAAATCAACATCGCCGCAAAGCTTACCGTCTTCCTGTCTGTGAATACCGACATCGATCACAGTCGCCCCCTCTTTGACATATTCTGCTGTGATCATCTTCGGTTTTCCAACAGCAACGATCAGGATGTCCGCCTGCTTACATACAGCTTTTAAATCTGCAGTACGTGAATGGCAGATCGTCACGGTGGCATTTTCTTTTAACATTAAGAGCGCCATTGGCTTTCCAACAATATTGCTTCTTCCGACAACGACGCAGTTCTTTCCTGCGATCTCAATACCGGAGCGCTTTAATAACTGGATCACTCCGGCCGGTGTACAGGATACAAATCCCTGCTGTCCCACAACAAGTGCTCCCACGTTCTGTGTATGGAAACCATCTACATCCTTTTCAGGAGAGATCGTACGAATGATCTTATTCTCATCCATATGTGCCGGAACCGGGAGCTGGCAAAGAATTCCGTTTACCTTTGGATCCTCATTCAACGTTTCGATCAGTGCGAGGAGTTCCTCCTCTGTTGTCTCTTCCGGAAGCTCATAGCTTTCAGAGCGGATACCGATATACTCGCATGCTCTTTTTTTATTGCGCACATAAACAGATGAAGCAGGATCATTGCCGACCTGGATCACTGCCAATGCTCCTTCTATTCCCTGTTGCTGAAGGGAAGCCACTTTATCACGGAGTTCATCCTTGATCTCCTGTGAAATTTTTTTGCCGTCAATCAATTGTGCCATTTTGTTTTCCTCCATATTCATATGTATTTCCAATCCCACCTACAGAGCCTGTCACCGTCAGCTTCTTACGGATGCATGGCAACTAAAAAGAGCCATCCTCTAAAAGAGAATCAAAAGTCTCGGGACTCATCAGTATCTGACGGGGTTTCGTTCCCTCTTCCGGTCCGACCACTCCTGCCTCTTCCAACTGATCCATGATGCGCGCGGCACGGTTAAAACCGATCTTAAAATAGCGCTGCAGCATTCCGATGGAAGCCTTGTCCTTGTCCATCAAAAGCTTTGCCGCATCCACAAAATACGTATCTCTTCCACCGGCATCATTTCCCGGTGCCGATGTGCCGCCCGTACCCATACTTCCGGTACTTTCGGAAATCTTACTCATTTTTTCTTCTATGGAATCATCATAAGTCGCATGTCCGTAGCTGTCCTTGATAAAGTCCACCACATCAGAAACCTCCTGATCCGAGACAAAGGCTCCCTGCACACGGAGCGGTTTATTCAGCCCCTGAGGGTAGTAAAGGCAATCACCCTTTCCAAGCAGTTTTTCAGCACCTACCATATCCAGGATCGTACGTGAATCCACACCCGAGGTCACGGAAAATGCGATCCGGCTGGGCATATTTGCTTTGATCAGACCTGTGATAACATTTACAGACGGTCGCTGCGTTGCAATGATCAGATGGATCCCGCAGGCACGTGCCAGCTGGGCCAGTCGGCAGATCGCATCCTCCACATCTCCCGGAGCCACCATCATCAGGTCTGCCAGCTCGTCCACGATGATGACGATCTGCGGCAGTTTCTTCGGTTTCTCAGGATCATCGATATCCGCGATGCTTTCCACCTTTGCATTATATCCCTTCAGATCCCTGACTCCATAGGTAGCAAACTTCTGATAGCGTTCTGTCATTTCAGCAACTGCCCAGTTTAATGCTCCGGCGGCCTTTTTCGGATCCGTGACCACCGGAATGAACAGATGGGGAATTCCGTTGTAGACAGATAATTCCACCACTTTAGGGTCGATCAGGATCAGCTTCACATCTTCCGGATCTGCCCGGTACAACAGTGACATGATGATCGTATTGATACAAACCGATTTACCGGAGCCTGTCGCACCTGCGATCAGAAGATGCGGCATTTTTGCTATATCAGCCATGATCACCTGTCCGCCGATATCTCGTCCCGCAGCAAATGCGATATTGGACGGATGCTGCTTGAATTCATCTGATTCGATCAGATCACGAAACATGACCGGAAGCGTCTCCTTATTCGGAACCTCGATACCGATCGCAGCTTTTCCGGGGATCGGCGCCTCCATGCGGATATCCGCAGCTGCAAGATTCAACTTGATATCATCCGTGAGATTCACGATCTTGCTTACCTTGACACCCATCTCAGGTTGGATCTCATAGCGCGTAACGGTAGGGCCGCAGCTGACATTGGAGATCGTCACATTTACGCCAAAATTTTTAAGGGTCTGCTGGAGCTTTAAAGCAGTCTGCTGCAAGTGCTGTTTACTGTCTCCCTGCTGACGCGGATTTCCTTTTCTTAGCAGATCCACAGGCGGGTACACATACGTTTTCTTCATCTGCGACTGCTGTTCGATCTCATCTGCAATGGCCTGCATTTCATTTTCGGCTTCTGCCGCATCCATTTTCGGATTTTTCACCGGAGCCTGTGGTTTCTCTGTCAAAGGCTTCTCTGCCGCTTTTTCCTGTGTAGGTGCAGCCTTCTCATCAGTAATACTGCGGGTCTGCGAACTCGCAACTGTCTCCTCAAAAACAGGTTCCGGTTCCACATATGCTTCCGGTTCCATACGGATCTCCGTTTCTGCAGGCGGCAATACCTCCGGCAGAACGGCATACGAAAGCCCCGGCTCTGTGGAAGCTTCCGGATCTGTCACGGGTTCCGGCTCTGCCTGTGCAAACAGTTTTTGCAGCTCAGGCGAGAATACCGACATCGGTTCCGGTTCCAGACCATCCATCTCCGGTCCGGAAACGGGTTCCAGATTTACCTGTCGCTTTGCGGTCACCGCAGGTTCTGATACGGAAAGCTGTGACGTATCATTCATCAGCTCCGGTAATCCAGGCATCAAAGCCTCTGCCACGGGCTCTGATGATTTTTTCTTATTGGGAAATCGCGCAAAGCTCTCCGGTGTAATCTCTGTAAGCGCGTCCGAGGGCACATAGTCACCATTTCGATCCGGCATCAGCTTTGTATCCGAAGATACACCGGACACCTTCCGTTCCATACGGCGCATGGCGCGTTCTTCTTTGCGCTGCACCTGCATCTCATGCAAACGCTCATTACCTTCCTTCGCTGATTCATACATACGCATCCCGCCCTTTTGCACGTGTTTCCATGCGGAGCGTTCCGTCACAACCACCATAGTAATAATCAGGACGATAAAATCAATGACATATGCACTGACCCTGCCAAAATTCGGACAGATCATCCATGCAAACAAACCGCCCAAAAAACCGCCGCCGTTGCGTTCTGTCATCCCGTGCACGTAAGAGCTGACCGGAGAATAATCCTCCGACACACCTGACACAAGTTCTAAAAACAGGCACAAAAAACACACAAAAAGAATCGCAGCGATCACTTTGATCACCGCAATACGATTCTTTCCATTTGATAATACAAACACGGTACCAACAAACAACAGAATTGGGAAAATATACGCCATCAGTCCGCATACTCCAAAAAGGAAACTGCTTAACAGATCACCGACCTTGCCTCCTATGCCAAAATTGCTGACAAAAAGGACAATGGACACTGCAAGCATGACCCAAAGGATCACCTCGCGAACAACATTGTCATTCATTTGTGTGCTTGTATTGGAAGTACTTGCTTTTCCTGCTTTAGAATTACCAGCAGAAGCTGTACCTTTTCTGTTTGTTGTTGTCGTTTTCTTCCGATTTTTCTGGTTCTGACCGGACATCTGATACTCCTCCACTACAACAGGCAATTTCTTTTAAGCCTGATAAAAATACACTGCTACGGAAATCGCGCCTACTAAAAAACAGTAGATCGCAAAACCGGTAAATTTTTTCTGACGTACAACATAAAGCATCGCTTTGATACAGATATAACCCACAACTGCAGCAACTGCCATACCGATCAGATAATAGATGATCTCTGTACTGGTAAACGAAATGCTTGCAAGATCCGAAAGTTCGAACACAAGGGATCCAAGCACTGCCGGAATCGACATGATAAAGGAATACTTGACTGCAAATTTACGGTTAAATCCACTTAACAGGCAGGCTGCGATGGTTGTTCCGGAGCGGGACAGACCGGGCATTGTAGCCACACCCTGGGCAATACCGATAATAAACGCATTCGAATAGGTTACCTGTCCCGGCATCTTGTCGCCACCCTTGCAGTGATCTGCAAGCAGTAACAACAAACTGGTTACGATCAGGCAAATGCCCGGAACGATCAGGATCCTGGATGCCATTTCCACCAGACTTGCATCCAGCACACCGATGATCCCGGTCGGGATCGTTGAAACGATCACGAGCATCACAAATTTACGGTAACCATTGCAAACCACGCGATGATAACCGCCTTTTGTTTTGTTTGCTATATTTGAAAAAAAGATGCCAATATTCCTGCATACATCTGCCAGAATCGCAAAGCCTTCACGGATCATCTTCCAGATATCCTTATAATAGACCACAAAGATTGCGATCAGCGTACCCAGATGAAGGATCACATCAAAGAGCAGTCCCACATCCTCCACATTGAATAAGATCTTAAAAAGTGCCAGATGTCCGGAGCTGCTCACCGGCAAAAACTCCGTCACACCCTGAATGATACCCATCAGAATCGCTTCTAATAATGACATCTTATGCCTCCTTTTTGATAGCTAACCATACATTTTTATATATTAGCATATTCGGGAAAAAATGTCATCAAAAAGTTCTCTTATTGAACAGAGCTATCGATCAGAGTGTGAAGTTTTTCCAGCGCATCCCGGATTCCTCCAACCTCATCGATCAGTCCCTCTTCCACTGCACCGGCGCCTACCAGCACGGTTCCAAGGTCCTTTGTGAGCATCCCTGTATTCAGCATCAATTCCTCTAACCGCTCTTGCTTTATCCTTGAATGTCCGGATACAAAACCGGTGATCCGGTCCTGGATCTGCTGAAAATATTCGTAGGTCTGCGGTGCTCCGATCGTCAGTCCGTTCAGTCGGACCGGATGTATGACCATGGTTCCGGTAGGAACGATAAACGAATAGTCTGTTGAAACTGCAAGAGGTACACCTATGGAATGACTGCCTCCCAGCACCAGCGACACGCTCGGCTTTGACATGGACGCAATCATCTCTGCGATCGCAAGACCTGACTCCACATCTCCACCCATCGTATTTAAAAGAAGCAGCAGACCATCCACTCCATGGTCCTCCTCCACCTCTGCCAGCTTTGGCAGCACATGCTCATACTTTGTTGTCTTGCTTGTGCCCGGCAGCACATCATGACCTTCGATCTCACCAATGATCGTCATCAGATGGATCGTGTGTTCTTTTTTCGGATCCTTCAATTCTGCCTCTCCATATTCTTTGATCGTATCCATCTGCTCTGCGCTTTGTTCTTCCTTTTCAATCTGATCACCCATTGATCTGTCTCCTTTCTTTGTATAAAGATCCGTTTTTAGTATGCCCGATCCGGGCATTTCCTATGACAGATCACTTTTAGAAAACCTGCCACAGGCAGCTTCCTACGGATGAAAGACAACAAAAAGCCACCGGAGAAAGTAGTTTTCCATTATCCTGAAAAAACCGTACACTTTCTCCGATGGCCGATCATCCTGACAGACAGGATGGTTTATCCGATCAGATAATTATAAAGATTCTCATATTTGTATTTTGAAGAATTCCATGAGTAATCATTTGCCATACCGCGATCGATCATCTTGTTCCAGTCCTTCTTGAAGTCAAAGTAAATATGCTTTGCATAGTTGATGATGCCAAGCATCTCCTCGCCATTATAATTTGTGAAGGAGAAACCGTCGCCCGTATGCTCATACTCATTGTAAGGCTGCACCGTATCACGCAGACCACCGGTCGCACGTACGATGGGAACCGTACCATAACGGAAAGAGATGAGCTGTGTCAGTCCGCAGGGTTCGAAACGGGAAGGCATCAGGAACGCATCTGCAGCTGCATAAAGCTTATGAGCCAGATCATCACTGTAGCAGATATTAGCAGAGATGCGGTCACCATATTTCCATGCATAATGGCGGAACATATTCTCGTACTGGGGTTCGCCGGTTCCGATGACAACCAGCTGTGTATAATCGTCAACGATCCGGTCGATCACGTAGTTGATCAGATCCAGTCCCTTCTGATCCGTCAGTCTTGAGATCAGACCGATCATGAATTTCTTCTTATCAACTGCAAGACCAAGCTCCTGCTGGAGACGTTCTTTGTTCATTGCCTTCTTCTTACGGAAGGTTGCAGCATCATAATTGACATAGATCTTCGGATCGGTAGCCGGATCATAAACACCATAGTCAATACCATTTACAATACCCTGCATATCAAAGTGCCGCGCACGCAAAAGTCCATCCAGGCCTTCACCATAATAAGGCGTCTGGATCTCGCCTGCATAAGTATCACTGACCGTTGTCACATAATCCGCATAGACAAGACCGCCCTTTAACATATTTGCGTCCTTGTTAAACTCTAATTTGTCAGGTGTAAATAACTCTGCCGGGAAGCCGGTCAGACCCATCATTGTCTTTTTGTCCCAAACACCCTGGAATTTCAGGTTATGGATCGTCATGATAGATTTCATGCCCCAGTAGAACATGTCCGCCTGAAACTCTGTTTTTAAATAGACAGGGATAAAGCCGGTCTGCCAGTCATGGCAATGAATAATGTTCGGCTGGAAATTGATCAGCTTCAGCATGGAAAGAACCGCTTTATCAAAGAATATGAATTTTTCAATGTCATAACGGATATCACCGTAGGGAACAACACAATTGAAATATTCCTGATTATCAATAAAATAATACTTGATGCCATCCATCTCAAGCTGGAACACTCCCACATATTTGCTGGGAATATAGGAGCCTGTTCCCATATAAAAATGCGTCACATACTCACACCGATTACGCAAGTGCTCCGGAATACAGCTATAAAACGGAAGTACCACGCGAATATCCCAATATTTCTTGTCAAACTCCTTGGGCAGCGCGCCGCAAACATCTGCCAGACCACCGGTCTTGATAAAAGGTACACATTCTGATGCTGCAAATAACACCTTGTTCATAGTAATTTCCTCCAATATTCGTTATTCTAATGAAAGTATAAATCCTTTAACTCATATACCATATGACGGTACAGATCCACGCATTCCTCATTCTGTCCGGACTCGATCAGGCGAATGCAGGGTGACAGATATTGCTGCCAGATCCCTTCATAGATCTCATCTGCATTCTCTCGTTTACCGATATGCTTGACGATGGAAGGCGCCACATCATAGTATTCATCAACCATTTTTGCACCCTCATCACTCTTCAGAAGATAGTCATCGCGAAATGATCGAAGCAGCGACAGCTCATAGCAGTCATCCGGTTTCTGTCTGCTCTCGCATACAGCCGTCGTAATATAACAGAAACGATAGCGAAAGCCTGCATTGATCTCCTTTGAAGTAGCTGACTTTAATTCTGTTTTCGGGAAGTGTTTTTTCCAGACTGCCGAGAGCACATCCACCCACGCCTTGCCGGAAGCATTGTTTGTCTCCAGCAATGCTGGAAATACATAGACAACCATAGCCAGATTGTAATCCATCTGCTGTTCATCTCTCTTGTGCTTGCGCAGCTTGTTCAGTTCCTCCTCCACGCGCACCACTAAAGGCTCCGCGATCCGCTCCATCAACGCTTTCTGATCCTCCGAGGCCAAATAGGCCTGCTCTAAGATCGCAAGATTTTTTGCATTTTCGAATACATATTTTTTAAAGAACTCCATGTACAGTGCTTTTTTGAAATACTGCATTGGATTTTCAATCCCGAACAACAGATTTTGCAGTGCCTCGACCGCTGTGTCATCCGTCACCGGTTCCGGGCGGCTGGACATCTCCTGCTGTGCCACTGCATCCCTCACCGAAAGTTCCTTGCCGCAGTACATGCAGATGATCGTTTCCCGATCCTGCGGAATCTGCAGCTCACCCTGACAATGCGGGCACACTCCTTTCAAAAATTCCATATTTCCTCCAACTTGTAAAAATACTAACTGCCCAATCTCTTACAGTTAAATTTATTTTATCACATTCACTCTGAATAGACAAACAAAAAAGAAGCCAAATAGGCTCCTTTTTTATAAATTCATTATTCGTCCCAGTTGTGATAAACATCCTGCACGTCATCATCCTCATCTAAAAGATCCAGGATACGCTGAATATTTTTAAGATCTGCCTCATCAGACAGGGTGACATAGGTCTGCGGAAGCATTGTAACCTCGGCGCTTGCCATCTCTATCTTTTCCGCTTCGATCGCTGCACGCACACCATCAAAAGCATCCGGAGCTGTGAGGATCTCGAAGCTATCCTCTTCCTCGTTAAAGTCATCTGCACCGGCATCTAACGCAAGCATCATCAGATCGTCTGCATCCATCTCACAAACCTCTTTTTCGATGATGATCTGTCCGCGCTCATCAAACATATATGACACGCAGCCCTGTGTTCCGATACTTCCCTGACCCTTTGTAAATGCATTTCTCACATTTGCAGCAGTACGATTCTTGTTGTCCGTCAGACATTTTACGATGATCGCTGTTCCTGCCGGACCATATCCCTCGTATGTAGCAACAACGTAATTTACGTTATCTCCGTCTCCGGCAGCCTTCTTGATACCACGATCGATCGTGTCATTGGGCATATTGTTTGCTTTTGCTTTGGCGATCACTGCAGCAAGCTTGCTGTTGTTGGCAGGATCCGGGCCGCCCTCTTTTACCGCAACCGCGATCTCTCGGCCGATCATTGTAAAGATCTTGCCCTTTGCCGCATCATTTTTCTCCTTCTTATGCTTGATATTCGCGAACTTTGAATGTCCTGACATAGCTTTTCCTCTTTTCGTTATAGTTTTTATAGTTAAGAGCCTGCCTCGGCTCCCGGTAGCTTTTTCACTTCCACACGACGGATCATCTTATCCTTCACAGACAATACACGGAATAAAAACCCATGAGCCTCCACCTCGAAACGCTCTCCGTCCCCGGGGATCTTATCGATCAGAGAGATCAGAAACCCGTTTAATGTGTCATTCTCATTTTCTGCCAGTTCTTCCAGCCCAAGCGTCTCTGCCACTTCCTCCAGATCCGCAGAACCGTCCATAAAATAGGTGCCATCGGCACGTGAAACGATATGATGCTCTTCCCTGTCATGCTCATCAAAGATATTTCCGACGATCTCTTCTAATATATCCTCTAAGGCCACAAGACCAGCTGTCTGTCCATATTCATCGATCACAATGACCAGGTGGTTCTTTGAGGCCTGCATACGCTGAAACAACGCCGTGATGCCGATGGTCTCCGGCACGAAATCCACCGGTGTCATCAAACCTTTGATATCTGAGATCGGCACATCCTGACATGCACTGTCCCGTGCATGTGCAAGAACCTCCTTGATATGGACCTGACCAACAATGTCATCCATATCCTCTATGTACACAGGAAATCTCGAAAACGGCTGCTCAAGTATCAGATCCAGCGTTTCCGAAAAGGTCTTACTTCCATCCAATGCACAGATCTGTTTTCGATGCGTCATAATATCCTTCGCATCTTTATCACTGAGTTCAAAAATATTGTGGATCATCTCCGCTTCGCTTTCGCGGATAAATCCCTGTTCATGTCCTTCGTTCACCAGAGAAATGATCTCTTCCTCTGTGACATCTTCTGAATTTTTGCTAAAAAATCGTTTCATTTTGTCTAGAAAACCCCTATGTGGGTTACCGGCATCTTCCATATGATTCTCCTATTTTTTGTTCATCTGATTTAAAAACTCTTGTAAAACACTAGAAATATACCATTCTCTGCCTTTAAAGTCAAGTTTTAACCGATGCGAATCACGAAAAGCTTATGTAGACAACTCCAGGCTGATCTCAAGCGCTTTGTCTACCTTTGCAAGGATCTCTCCGTCCAGATGACACACACGCTCTTTCAAACGGCGCTTGTCGATCGTGCGAAGCTGTTCCAATAAAATAACAGAATCCTTGACCATCTCATAACGCCCGGATGACAGTTCCACATGTGTAGGCAGTTTTGACTTATTGATCTGCGATGTGATCGCAGCAACGATGACCGTCGGACTGTGACGGTTTCCAACGTCGTTTTGTATGATCAAAACCGGCCGTATGCCGCCCTGTTCTGAACCCACCACCGGTCTTAAGTCTGCGTAATATACATCTCCTCTTCGAATCGTCATTGTCCTCACTCCAGAAATATTAATTGTACGTTGTACTTTTTCTATTCTGAAGTATTTCCATACGAAGTCAGTTTTATTCAGCCTTGTGATTCATCCACCAGACCCTCAAACTGCGTCCAGCTTGCGATCCGTCTCCCATTCTTATAAAAAATGCGTGGAATGCGTTTGCCCAGATCACAGGCAAACTCGTAATTAAAGCGCCCCGACTTCCTGCCAAGCTCCTCCAGAGTGATCTGCTCTTCTCCGTCTCTGCCGATCAGAGTAACGGTGTCGCCCACGCATGTATCCGGGATATCTGTCACATCCACCATGAACTGATCCATACAGATACGACCACAGATCGGTGCGCGCTTTCCTCTGATCAGTACATCACCGCAATTTGAGAGGCTTCTTGCATAGCCATCTCCGTAGCCAACCGGGATCGTTGCGATCACACGCTCCGATGGTGTCACATAGGTTGCGCCATAGCTGATCCCGTATCCGGCCGGCAGCCTTTTCACATGAACAACCCTGCTCTTTAAGGACAGGACCGGTTTCATATCCATTCGTTCCAGATGCACTTCATCCGATGGATGAAGACCATATAATGTAATGCCGGCTCTCACAAGATCCAGATTCGCCTGCGGAAGATCCAGGATTCCTGCACTGTTCGAGCAATGCTTAAGTGGTATCTGCACACCCCGGCTATGAAGCAGCTCCACCATGTGAAGATATTGTGCCATCTGTTTGTTTGCGGAGGTCTTATCCGTCTCATCAGCCTTTGCAAAGTGCGTAAACATTCCTTCTATCATAATATGCGGAAGCTTCGAGATCTGTGCGATCACATCCGCACTCTCTTCAGAAACAAGAAAGCCCACGCGACCCATGCCTGTGTCCAGCTTGATATGGATATGTGCAGTCACATGCAGCCGCACTGCTGCTTCTGATAACAGCTTTGCGGATTCCAGCGTAAAGATGGCCGGTGAGATCTCCGCCTGAAGCAACGCTTCATACTGCTCCGGAAATGTATAGCCCAGGATCAGAATCTTTTTTTTGATACCAGCTGCGCGTAGTGCCAGTGCT
>JAQYOU010000043.1 GCA_028727105.1 bacterium | reverse complement strand
ATCAGCTTTGGGTTGTCTGTGATCGGAGCGGTGCTGGTATATGTGATCGGTGTGCGGGTGATCCGGTGGATCCGCCGTCTGTTTGCGAAAATGCTCAGACGCCACAATGTGGATGAAGGAGTCTGTCAGTTTTTGGACGCGATCGTCAAGGTAGCAGGCTATTTTATACTGATCCTGATGATCCTGGGATTTTTTGGTGTCACGACAGCTTCTGTTGTGGCGGTACTCGGTTCTGCCGGATTGACTTTGGGTCTTGCGCTCCAGGGAAGCCTTTCCAATTTTGCCGGAGGCGTGCTGATCCTGTTGTTAAAGCCCTTTACAGTTGGGGACTATATCATTGAGGAGAGCGGTAAAAAAGAAGGAACCGTGCAGGAGATATCCATTTTTTACACGACCCTTCTGACTGCGGACCATTATACCGTTGTCATTCCCAACGGCACGCTTGCCAACAACAGCATCACAAATCTGACAAAAAGCGGCAGCCGCAGGCTGGATATTAAGGTTGGTATCTCTTATGAATCGGATATCCGTCGGGCAAAGCAGGTACTGCTGCAGGTGGCTGGACAGCTGGAATACCGGATGCAGGGTGAAGAACCGGTCGTTCTGGTGGATGAGCTTGCGGACAGCAGTGTCAATCTCATCGTGCGTGTGTGGACAGATCCGGACAGCTATTGGAATGCTCGCTGGGAATTGAATGAACGGATCAAGCTGGCGCTGGATGAAGCGGGAATTGAGATCGCATTTCCACAGCTGGATGTGCATGTTAGATAAAAAATATTTCTTTTGAATAAAAAGAATTGACAAAATTAACAAAACATGCTATGTTGATTAAGGAATTGAAAAAAGCTGCACCTAAAAAATAGGTCGTAAAATTCCAAGTAATAGCTGAAAGATAGCTAAGATGAGTTTAGGAGGAAGTATTATGCAGCAGGGAACAGTTAAGTGGTTCAACGCAAAAAAAGGCTACGGATTTATTTCTGATGAAGCCGGAAACGAAGTATTTGTTCATTTCTCAGCACTGAATATGGACGGCTTCAAGGAATTGAAGGATGGCGAGAAGGTTGAGTTTGAAGTTGTGGAGGGAGAAAAAGGACCTCAGGCAGCAAACGTTACCAGAATCTAATTGCCACAATATTTTGTTTTGCAAACAAAAACAGTCATTCCGCAGAGGGGTGACTGTTTTTTTGCTTTTTTTCATAGACGAAAAGTGTTATACTATTATAATTATTGGAAATAATGGTAAAAAAGGATTTGGAGGACATAGGATTGAACAGCAGACAGATTTCAGAATTAAGTGCGTATGAGGTGATCCGGGAGGAATCGTTGACGGATCTGGGTTCCGCAGGAACACTTCTTCGCCATAAAAAGAGCGGAGCCAGGGTGGCGCTGATCGAGAATGATGATGAGAATAAAGTGTTCTATATCGCGTTTCGCACACCGGTGGACGATTCTACCGGCGTTCCGCATATCATTGAGCACACGGTGCTTTGCGGATCAGATGAATTTCCGGTAAAGGATCCCTTTGTGGAGCTTGCGAAGGGCTCACTGAACACTTTTTTGAACGCGATGACATATCCGGACAAGACCGTGTATCCTGTGGCGAGCTGCAATGATAAGGATTTTCAGAACCTGATGCACGTGTACCTGGATGCGGTATTTCATCCGAACATCTATAAATATAAAGAGATCTTTTTGCAGGAGGGCTGGCACTACGAACTGGAAGATGAGGATGCACCGATCACTCTAAACGGCGTTGTATACAACGAGATGAAGGGTGCCTTTTCTTCGCCGGAGGGAGTACTGGATCGTGTGATCCTAAATTCGCTTTTTCCGGACACGACCTATGCCAATGAGTCCGGAGGAGACCCGGAGGTGATCCCGGAGCTGACCTATGAGCAGTATCTGGATTTTCACAGACGCTATTATCATCCGGGCAACGCGTATATTTATCTGTATGGAAACATGGATATGGCGGAAAAACTGGCGTGGATCGATGCGCATTATCTCTCACAGTATGAGAATCATCCGGTGGATTCTGTGATCAAAAGACAGCAGCCCTTTGCTGCACCGGTGGAGATCACAAAGGACTATCCGATCGCAAACAGCGAATCGTTAGAGGACAATGCCTACCTTGCATACAACATGGCTGTGGATACCGTCTTAAACAAAGAGTATTATCTTGCATTTGATGTGCTTGATTATGCACTCCTTGGTGCACCGGGTGCTCCTTTGAAGCAGGCTCTTTTAGATGCAGGCATTGGAAAGGATATCATCAGCTCTTATGATAATTCCACCTATCAGCCGATCTTCTCCATCGTTGCAAAAAATGCCAATGTATCGGACAAAGAGCGGTTCGTGCAGGTGATCCGCGAGACACTGGAGGAGCAGGTTCGGAAAGGTATCAGTAAAAAGTCACTGTTAGCAGGTATCAACAGCGCAGAATTTAAATATCGGGAGGCGGACTTTGGTTCCTATCCGAAAGGATTGATCTATGGTCTTCAGTGCATGGACAGCTGGCTTTACGATGAAAATGAGCCGTTTATGCACTTAGAGGCAGGTGAGACTTTTGTGTTCCTGCGTAAACAGGCGGAAAGCGGCAGCGGCTATTTTGAGCAGCTGGTACAGAAATGGCTGTTGGACAATCCCCATGCATCGCTTGTTCTGATAAAACCGAAAAAGGGTCTTACCGCAGAAAATGACAAGGCGCTGGAGCAAAAGCTGGCAGACTATAAAAAAACGCTGAGCGGTGATGAGATCAAACAGCTGGTTGCAGATACAGCCCGGCTGAAGGAGTATCAGGCAGCACCATCCCCGAAGGAGGATCTGGAGAAGATCCCGCTTTTGACACGGCAGGATATGAAACAGGAGGCTGCGCATTTTTATAACGAAAAATGTGAGATGGCAGGTATTCCGGTGGTGCATCATGACATAGCAACAAACGGCATCTACTACGTAGACCTCTTGTTTGGACTGAATCATCTGACGGCAGATGAGCTGCCGTATCTGGGTGTGTTAAAAGCAGTGCTGGGTTATATGAACACGAAAGAACACAGCTACAGTGAGCTGGCAAATGAGATCAACCTGTATACCGGAGGCATTTCATCCTCTCTGAATGCGTTTGTGGATGCGAAGGATGAAAACAAGCTGGATGCGCGCTATGAAGTGTGCATGAAAGTACTGGCACCGCAGCTGTCCAAGGCAATGGATCTGGTCTGTGAGATTTTAAGCAGTACGGATCTGTCCGATGAGAAGCGGTTGTATGAGATCCTTGCACAGGTGAAGTCAAGACTGGAAATGAGCATGACGACTGCAGGCCATGCGGTTTCGGCAATGCGGGCCATGTCTTACTATTCTCCGGCAGGCTATTTCAACGATGCGGTTGGCGGTGTGGAGCTTTATCGTCTGATCTCTGAGCTTGAGGCCAGCTTTAAGGAGCGTGCGGGTGCTTTGAAAGAAAAGCTCACACAGCTCATCAGGAAGATATTTGTTGCTGAGAACCTGATCGTGAGCGAGACGGTGGATGCATCCGGCCGCGATGCCCTTGCCCCGGAGATCCAAAAACTAAAGGATGTATTGCCGGCACAGTCAGACCGGAAAGAGCAGCTGGTGATCAGCTGTGAAAAGAAAAACGAGGGACTGCGGAATGCAGCCCAGATCCAGTATGTTTCCAGAAGCGGGAACTTCAAAAAGGCAGGCTTTGCCTACACAGGCACACTTCGCATCCTGAAAACCATCATGAATTATGACTATCTGTGGCTGAACATCCGTGTGCAGGGCGGCGCTTACGGCTGCATGAGCGGTTTCTCACGGAATGGTGATTCCTATGTTTCTTCTTACAGAGATCCGAATCTTCGTAAGACCAATGAGGTATTTGAAGGAATTCCGGCATATCTGCACGACTTTGATGTGGACGAGCGCGATATGACGAAGTTTATCATCGGAACGGTAAGTGCATTGGATGCACCGCTGACGCCTGCAACAAAAGGAATCCGTTCCATGAGCGCTTATCTGTCAGGCGTGACGGAGGAGGACGTACAAAGGGAGCGGGATGAGGTACTGCAGGCAACACCGGAAGATATCCGCGCCCTTGAGCCGCTGGTGGCCAGCGTGCTGGCAGAGGATTGCCTGTGCGTGATCGGAAACGAGGATACACTGACAAAAGAAAAGGATATGTTTCTACATTTGGAGGATCTGTTCTAATGAAAAATGAAAATAAACAATTACGATCAGGCTTTGTGACCATCATCGGAAGACCCAATGTTGGAAAGTCAACACTGATGAACTATCTGATCGGGCAAAAAATCGCCATCACATCAAATAAACCGCAGACCACCCGCAACCGGATACAGACCGTTTACACGGATCCGGAGCGGGGACAGGTGGTCTTTTTGGACACCCCCGGCATTCATAAGGCGAAAAATAAGCTGGGAGAATATATGGTCAATGTTGCAGAGCATACCCTCAGTGAGGTGGATCTGATCCTGTGGCTGGTGGAGCCCACAAGCTTTATCGGCGCAGGAGAGCAGCATATCGCAGAGGTATTAAAGAAGGTAAAAACACCGGTCATCCTTGTGATCAACAAGATCGATATGGTTGAAAAAAAAGAGCAGCTGCTGGAATACATAGATACGTACCGGAAGATCTATGATTTTGCAGAGATCATTCCGGCCTGTGCATTACGCGGACAGGGTATGGATGATGTGCGGGATACGATCTTTCAGTATCTGCCCTACGGACCGATGTTTTATGATGAGGATACCATCACGGACCAGCCGGAACGCCAGATCGTTGCGGAACTGATCCGTGAGAAAGCCCTGCATGCGCTGAGTGATGAGATCCCTCACGGGATCGCAGTGACGATCGAACGCATGAAGGACAGACAGGGACAGAATCTGGTAGATATCGATGCAACGATCATCTGTGAGCGTGATTCTCATAAGGGCATCATCATCGGAAAGGGCGGCAGCATGCTCAAAAAGATCGGCACCAATGCCCGCTACGAGATCGAACGCCTGCTGGACTGCAAGGTAAACCTGAAGCTTTGGGTAAAGGTGAAGAAGGACTGGCGTGACAGTGACATTTTGCTTAAAAATTTCGGTTATAAAGAGGAAAATTAAGTTTCTTTCACAGCCGAGGGGCTGTCGAGAAAAGATCTGTTTTTCCACTTTTTATCTCGTATGCTTCTCCTGACAAGCGCATATTCTAATATTGGGAAAACACTTTTCTACAATATTAATACAGGGGGAAGATACATTGTCAGATGAAAAATGGAACCGGTTTACGGTGACCGGAAGTGTACGGGATTATCTGGACTACCGTGCCTGCATACAGGAAATGTATCCGGCAGGCAGAAATGGAATGAGAGAGGAAAGAGAAGAACATGGGACAGACCATCCTTCTGAATGGAATGGTGCTCTCTGCAATGCCCATCGGGGATTACGATAAAAGGCTGGTCGTGCTCACAAGGGAGCGCGGAAAGATCACGGTGTTTGCAAGAGGGGCAAGACGCCCAAACAGTTCGCTGCTTGCGGCGACGAACCCCTTTGCATTTGGAGAGTTTGAATTGTTCGAGGGAAAAACTGCATATAATGCCTGTAAGATCACTGTGAAAAATTATTTTCGCGAGCTGACAGAGGACATTGAAACAGCATATTACGGCTTCTATTTTTTAGAACTGGCAGACTATTATGCAGTTGAAAATGTGGAGGCAAAGGACATGTGCAATCTTTTGTATGTCTCTCTTCGGGCTCTCACGAAGCCTTCAATCATGAACCGGCTGATCCGGCGGATTTATGAGCTTCGGATGCTTGTGCTGGCGGGCGAATATCCGAATGTCTTCCATTGTGTGTCCTGTGGGAAGAAGGAACAATTAAGTGTATTCCATGTGAAGCGCGGAGGGATGCTCTGCAGCGCTTGCGGTGCGATCTACGGCGGAACGCCGGTGGATGCGTCAACGCTCTATACGATGCAGTATATCGTCACTTCGCCAACGGAAAAATTGTACAGCTTTTCCGTCACGGAAGATGTGCTTGATTGTCTGGAGCATGTCATGAATGAATATATGGACAGGTACATAGACCGTGATTTTCACTCGCTGGAGCTGTTGGACATGCTGGTGCAATAGCTTCCTTTCGTTGTAATAAAATATACGTTGAAATAAACTTCGGGAAATAGTATAATAGAATGACTGTTTGAGACAGTTTGATACATACATGTCTCTAAGATCAAATGACAGAAATGTTTTATGGAGGCGAACATATGAGAAAAGCAGTGCAGCTTGGAATGTTAAGTGCTTTGACAATTACATTGCTGACCGGATGCGGGGCAGAATTTTCTGCTGATAAGGATACCGTCTACGTACAGAAGAAAGGGACGATCAAGGGGGCAAATGTTGCTGACTTTGATAAAGACTACTATGATGAGGAGGAATTATCGGAGTTCATTACGGATACCGTTGATACATATGTGGCGAAGTCGGGGGACGGAACCGTTGTGATCCAGGAGTTTGCCGTGGAGGATGGCGTTGCCCATGTATACCTTGATTATGCAGGTGCAGAGGATTATGCGCAGTTTAACGGAGTAGAATTCTATGCAGGAACGATCCTGGATGCAAAGGTGAACGGCTACGACATACCGGATGCCTTTACAGCTGTCACAGACAAGGATACCACCTGGGATGCAGAGGAGAACAAGATCGTCATTGTCGGACAGCAGACGCAGGTGCAGGTTGACGGAACGATCCTTTTTGTTTCGGACAATGCTGCCGTGACCGGAAAAAACACGGCAGATGTGACCTATGACATCTTAGATGAAGAGGCACAGCCGGCTTATATTGTATACAAATAAAATTTAAATATATCATAAAATGAGAGAGGATAACAGATATGGAAAAGACAATGGACAAAATTGTTGCCCTGGCAAAAGCAAGAGGATTTGTATATCCCGGTTCCGAGATCTATGGCGGTCTCGCAAATACATGGGATTACGGAAACCTTGGTGTTGAGCTGAAAAACAATGTCAAGAAGGCATGGTGGCAGAAGTTTGTACAGGAGAATCCCTACAACGTAGGAGTGGACTGTGCGATCCTCATGAATCCCCAGACATGGGTTGCTTCCGGACATTTGGGCGGCTTTTCTGATCCTTTGATGGATTGTAAGGAATGCCATGAGCGTTTCCGCGCGGACAAGATCATCGAGGATTACGCCGAGGCAAACGGAATCACCTTGGAGGATTCTGTAGACGGATGGTCACAGGAGCAGATGATGAGCTTTATTGAAGAACACAATGTTCCCTGCCCGACCTGTGGAAAGCATAACTTCACCGATATCCGTCAGTTTAACCTGATGTTCAAGACCTTCCAGGGTGTTACCGAGGATGCAAAGAATACGGTATACTTAAGACCTGAGACGGCACAGGGTATCTTTGTAAACTTTAAAAATGTACAGCGTACCTCACGCAAAAAGGTACCTTTTGGTATCTGCCAGATCGGAAAGTCCTTCCGAAATGAGATCACACCCGGCAACTTTACCTTCCGTACCAGAGAGTTTGAACAGATGGAGCTGGAGTTCTTCTGTGAACCCGGAACCGACCTGGAGTGGTTCCAGTACTGGAGAAGCTTCTGCCGTGACTGGCTCTTAAGCCTTGGCATGAAGGAGGAGGAGCTGCGTCTTCGAGATCATGATCCTGCTGAACTTGCATTCTATAGTAAAGCTACCACAGATTTTGAGTTCCTGTTCCCCTTCGGATGGGGTGAGCTTTGGGGTATTGCAGACCGTACCGATTACGATCTGACCCAGCACCAGAATACTTCCGGACAGGATATGAGTTATTTTGATGATACAAAGAATGAGAAATACATCCCTTACGTGATCGAGCCTTCACTTGGCGCTGATCGAGTCGTTCTTGCATTTCTGTGTGCAGCCTACGATGAAGAGAACATTGGTACCGAGGAGAAGCCGGATATGCGTACCGTGCTTCATTTCCATCCGGCTCTTGCACCGGTGAAGATCGGTGTGTTGCCTCTTTCCAAGAAGCTGAATGAGGGTGCGGAAAAAGTATTTACACAGCTTTCAAAGAAATATAACTGCGAGTTTGATGACCGTGGAAATATCGGAAAGCGTTATCGTCGCCAGGACGAGATCGGTACTCCGTTCTGCGTAACCTACGATTTTGATTCCGAGGAAGACGGAGCAGTGACTGTACGTTTCCGTGACTCTATGGAGCAGGTTCGTGTAAAGATCGATGAACTGGATGCTTTCTTTGCAGATAAGTTCGATTTCTAATGATATAGATTTGTAAAAAATGCCCATGATGTGTGTAAAATAAACCGTATACATTGTGGGCATTCTTTGGGCATTCTTTTAAATTTTCTCTTGCGTAATGGAAAAAGTATGGTAAAATAATTTATGTGCGACCTTTTTTCTTATTTTTCGCAAAAAGGTTTGCTCATTTACGTGTTGTAGCGGCTGTCTATGGACAAGCTGCATGACATATTTTCACACTCAATATTATATTTTTAGGAGGAATGTCAAAATGGCAAACAAATGGGTTTACATGTTCAGCGAAGGCGACATGAGCATGCGTAATCTTCTTGGTGGAAAGGGTGCAAACCTTGCCGAGATGACAAGCATCGGTCTTCCTGTTCCGCAGGGCTTCACTATCACTACTGAAGCTTGTACACAGTACTATGAGGACGGACGCAAAATTAACGACGAAATCATGGCTCAGGCTATGGAAGGCGTTAAGAAAATGGAAGAAATCAACGGCAAAAAATTCGGCGACCTCAAGAATCCTCTCCTCGTTTCAGTCCGTTCAGGTGCAAGAGCTTCTATGCCCGGTATGATGGACACTATCCTCAACCTCGGTCTTAA